>JANONE010000423.1:0-1659 GCA_031420675.1 Ilumatobacteraceae bacterium
CACCACCTGCTCGACGATCTCACCCACGCTGAGTTGGCGGGTGAAGCCGGCCTGGCCGGTGGCGCAGAACCCGCAAGCCATCGCGCACCCCGCCTGGCTGCTGACGCACACGGTCACCCGGTCCGGGTAGAGCATCAGCACAGTCTCGATGCGGCTGCCATCCTGCAGCTCCCACAGGTACTTCACCGTGTCGCCGCCGTCGCTGACGCGCCGCACCACCTGCGTGAGCGACGTCGGTAGCTCGCCGGCCAGGCGCTCGCGCAAGGCCTTGGGCACATTGCTGATGTCGCCCGGCGCGACAAGTTGCGTGTACAGGCCGGACCACACCTGGTCGAGCCGATACCGCGGCTCGCCCTGCAACAGGGCGGCGAACTCGTCGCGATCGGGGGTGTAGAGCGTGGCGCTCACACGACCTCGGACGCCAAGGCTTCGTAGGCGGCGATGCGTTGGCGGATCACGTCGAGGCTCGCCGTCCAAAAGGCACCATCGGTGACATCGAATCCGAACACTGCGCCCAGCTCCTCGGCCGTGTTCATGCCGGCCCGCGACAGCGCATCGTCGTAGTGGGCGCGGAACGCCTGCGGGTCCTGCTGGTACTGCGCGAACAGCCCGAGCCCGAACAGCAGGCCGTAGGTGTAGGGCCAGTTGTAGTAGTGCGAGCTGTAGTAGTGCGGCTTGAGTGCCCACATGTACGGGTGGGCCGTGGTCTGCACCAGCGCGTCGCCGTAGGTGTCGGCCTGGGCCTGCAGCATCAGCTCGTTCAGTTCGCTGACTCCCAGCGTGCGGCGCTGACGCCGCGTGAACACCTCGGTCTCGAAGAGGAAGCGACTGCGGATGTCGACCACTGCCTGTGTGGTGCCCTGCAGGTCCACATCGAGCAAGGCGAGACGATCACGCCCGCGCAGGCGCTGCAGGCCTTCCTCCACCACCAGCGTTTCGCAGAAGATGCTTGCGGTCTCGGCGAGCGCCATCGGCAGCGACCGCTGCAACGGGGTGCGATCGGCGAGCTGGGTGTTGTGGTAAGCGTGGCCGAGTTCGTGTGCCGTGACTTGCGCCGAATCCACACTGCCACTCCAGTTGAGGAACACCAACGAGCGGTCACCGACGAACGGCATGCAGAACGCGCCACCGCTCTTGCCAGGTCGCGGGCCGGCGTCGATCCACTGTTCGTCGAGCGCCCGATCGAGCAGGCCGGCGAGACTGCCGCCGAACGATTTGAAAGCGTTGCGCACGATCGCCGAGCCGTCGTCCCACGTGATCTCGCCAGACGCGAAGGGCAGCGGGGCGAACAGGTCGTGCCATGGCAACGCGCCGTCGTGACCGTGCAGCTTGGCCTTCGCCTTCAGCCAGCGGCGGAAATCGGGCAGCGAGTCGGTGACGGCTTGCTGCATGGCATCGAACGTGGGGCGACTGACGTTGTTGGCGAACAAGGAAGCATCCAGGGGTGAAGCCCAACCGCGGCGGCGGTTCACCGTGTTGGCCTCGCCCTTGACGGCGTTCATCGCCGCCGCACACACCGGTGCCACGGTGGGCCACGCCACCAGCTCGGCGTCGTACGCGGCCTTCCGCACCGCAACGTCTGCGTGCGAGGCGAGGCCGCGTACAGCTGCCATCGGTAGCTCCAGGGTCTTGCCATCGGGCATCGCTACCGAGGCGAGG
>JANONE010000424.1:0-4694 GCA_031420675.1 Ilumatobacteraceae bacterium
CCTTCCTCGGCGCGGTGTTGGTGAACACTTGGTTCGACGGCGAATCCGACCGCCTGAAGTACCTCATCGGCGGCACGTTGTTGCTCGCAGCAGCGATGATGGTCGTACGCATCCTCACCTGGTTGTACCCCACCCTGTCGGGCAAGGTGCTCGTCGGCACCGACCTGGCACAGGCGATTCCGTTGGTGGCCTCAGCCGTCGTCGGCCACCTTCTGTTCGGCGACATCCGCCTGTCGATCGTGCTACCCGTACTCGTCGGCGCACTCCCGGGCGTCTGGTTCGGGAGCCGCTGGTCGGTCCGCATGCCCGACCGAGCCCTGCGGCCGATGCTGATGGTGCTGGTAGGCGCCAGCGGGCTTCGCCTCGTCGGCGTGCTGTAACGGCACTCAGACCGGAACGGCCAACCGCCGGACGGCCTGCACCACCACCTCGTCAACGGTGACGGTGCCACCCTCGATCGCCTTCGCCAGGTCGACGCGCATGTCGAGCTCCCAGAACTTGCCGAGGTGGTTGGCCACCGAGGCGACGGCGTCGGTGTGCGGATCGGCCACCATCTGGCGGGCGATCTGGTTGGCCATTCGCACCAGCGCACCGAGGCGATGCTCGGGGTGGTCGATCTCTACGGTCGCGGCGGAGTGACCAGGGGAGACCTGCACTGCGGTGACCTTGTACTCCGGGCAGTTGGTGGCCCAGTCGCTGTGCTCGGTGGTGACCACGTTGGCGCCGCTGACCGGGTAGTGGAAGGTGGTGTAGACGACACCCTGCGCCATGCGATCGGACACCATCGCGTGCAACGTGGTGGCACCGACGCGGCTGGCGAGAGTGACTTCGTCACCGTCGCTGATGCCACGTTCTTCGGCGTCGTGCGGGTGGATCTCCAACACGTCCTCGTGATGCCATTGCACGTTCGCGGTGCGGCGGGTCTGCGCCCCCACGTTGTACTGGCTGAGGATGCGGCCGGTCGTGAGCAACAGCGGGAAGCGACGGGTGGACTTCTCGTCCGTCGCCATGTACGGCGTGGGCGTGAACCTGCCGAGACCTCGCACGAATGTGCCCTCGTGCATGATCGGCGTGCCCAGCGGGTGGGTCTCGTTGCACGGCCATTGCACGCTGCCCACTTCGTCGAGCTTGGCGAACGACACACCGGAGAACGTCGGCGTCAGCAGGGCGATCTCGTCCATGATCTGCGCCGCATCGTCGTAGTGCATCGGCGCGCCGAGGGCTGCCGACAACTCGGCGACCACCTCCCACTCCTGCTTGCCGCTGCGCGGGCGCATCGCCGGGCGGACGCGGTTGATGCGGCGCTCGGCGTTGGTGAACGTGCCGTCCTTCTCCAGGAAGGAGGTGCCCGGGAAGAACACGTGGGCCACCTTGGCAGTCTCGTTGATGAACAGGTCCTGCACGATGACCAGTTCCATCGACGTCAGGGCGTGCATCACGTGCACCGTGTTCGGGTCGCTCTGGGCGATGTCCTCGCCCTGTACGTAGATGCCTTTGAAGTGGCCATCGATTGCGGCGTCGAACATGTTCGGGATGCGCAGCCCGGGCTCGGACCGGATGGCACGGCCCCAGAGCGCCTCGAACGTGTGGCGGGCGGTGGCGTCGCTTACGTGGCGGTAGCCGGGCAGTTCGTGCGGGAACGAACCCATGTCGCACGAGCCCTGTACGTTGTTCTGGCCGCGCAGCGGGTTCACGCCCACGCCGTCGCGACCGAGGTTGCCGGTGACCAGCGCCAGGTTCGCCATCCCCATCACCATCGTGCTGCCCTGGCTGTGCTCGGTCACGCCGAGGCCGTAGTAGATGGCGGCATTGCCGGCCGTCGCATACAGGCGAGCGGCCGCGCGCACCTCGGCGGCTGGGACACCGGTGTACTGTTCCATCCATTCGGGACTGTTCTCCTCGCCGGCCACGAACTGCGCCCACTGGGCGAACTCGGTGGGATCGCAGCGTTCCTGCACGAAGCGGTGGTCGACGAGATCTTCCGTCACGATCACGTGCGCCAGCGCGTTGACGATGGCGACGTTGGTGCCCGGACGGAGCTGAAGGAAGCTTGCTGCCTTCACGTGCGGGCTCCGCACCAGATCGATGCGGCGCGGATCGACAACGATCAGCTGCGCACCCTCACGCAGGCGCCTCTTCATGCGCGAGGCGAACACGGGGTGAGCGTCGGTGGGGTTGGCGCCGATCAGCAGGATGACGTCGGCGAGCTCGACAGACTTGAAGTCCTGCGTACCGGCCGAGGTGCCGAACGCCTGCGACAGCCCGAAGCCTGTGGGCGAGTGGCACACCCGCGCGCACGTGTCGACGTTGTTGTTGCCGAACGCCGTGCGGATCATCTTCTGCACCACGAACACTTCCTCGTTGGTGCACCGCGATGAAGTGATTCCGCCGATCGCGTCCTGGCCATGGCGAACCTGGATGTCCTTCAGCCTGGCGGCGGCATACGCGATCGCTTCGTCCCAGGTGACGGTCTTCCACTCGTCGGTGATGTGCTCGCGGATCATCGGCTCGAGCACACGGTCCGGGTGGCTGGCGTAGCCCCACGCGAAGCGCCCCTTCACGCACGAGTGCCCCTCGTTGGCGCCGCCGTTCTTGTACGGCGTCATGCGCACGACGGTCTCGCCTTGCATCTCGGCCTTGAACGAGCAGCCGACACCGCAATAGGCGCAGGTGGTGAGCACGGTGCGCCGCGGCTGACCCATCTCGATCACGGTGTTCTCGGTGAGCGTGGCGGTAGGGCACACCTGCACGCACGCCCCGCACGACACGCACGGTGAATCGAAGAACGAACCGTTGAAGCCGGCGGCAACTCGCGAACCGAAGCCGCGACCTTCGATGGTGAGGGCGAACGTGCCCTGCACCTCCTCGCAGGCGCGCACGCAGCGCGAGCACAGAATGCACTTCGACGAATCGAACGTGAAGTACGGGTTGGAGGTGTCCTTCTCCATCGCCAGGTGGTTGTCGCCGGCATAGCCGTAACGCACGTCGCGTAGGCCGACCGCGCCGGCCATGTCCTGCAGTTCACAATCGCCATTGGCGGCGCATGTGAGGCAATCCAGCGGATGGTCGCTGATGTAGAGCTCCATCACGCCGCGGCGCAAGCGCTCGAGCTTGGGCGACTGGGTGGTGACGTGCATGCCTGGAGCGACCGGAGTGGTGCAGGAGGCAGGCGCGCCCTTACGACCGTCGATCTCGACCAGGCACAGGCGGCAGGAACCGAACGGCTCGAGCGAATCCGTGGCGCACAGCTTGGGGATGTCGACACCACAGATGGCTGCCGCGCGCATCACCGACGTGCCCTCGGCAACCGCTATCTGCTGGTCGTCGATGGTGACCTGCACGGTGGCCGGAGCGCCGGCGCGTGACCGGTTGGGCGCCGGCGTGCCCAAGTCGTGATCAGGCAGCACGTGATCGCCGAAGAACGAAAGGCTCAGTGTCATGCGTTCGCTCCTGCGCGTTCGGGGGCGGGATGATCGTCGAAGTCGCCGGCGAACTGCGCGATTGCGCTGCGGACAGGTAGCGGCGTGAAACCGCCCATCGCGCAGAGCGAGGCGTCGGCCATGACCTCGCACAGGTCCATCAGCACGGCCATGTTCTCGTCGTGGTGTTCACCGGCGATGATTTTGTCGATCAGCTCGACCCCGCGGGTGCTGCCGATGCGGCACGGGGTGCACTTGCCGCAGGATTCGGCGGCACAGAACTCCATCGCGAAGCGGGCCATGGCGAGCATGTCGACCGTGTCGTCGAACACCACCATGCTGCCGTGGCCGAGCAGTGCCCCGGCCGCCGCGAAGGCCTCGTAGTCGATGGGCAGATCGAACTGGTCGGGCGCGAGGTAGGCGCCCAGCGGGCCACCCACCTGCACCGTGTGCACCGGGCGGCCACTGGCGGAACCGCCGCCGAGGTGCTCGACGAGCTCGCGCACCGTGATGCCGAACGCAGCCTCGAAGATGCCACCGCGAGCGATGTTGCCGGCGACCTGCACCACCTGGGTGCCGCGGCTGCGGCCATGGCCGAGCGCGGCGTAAGCGGCGGCGCCGTCGGCGAGGATCGAGGGAAGTGCCGCCAGGCTGAGCACGTTGTTGATGACCGTCGGCTTGCCCCACAAGCCCTGGATGGCCGGCAGCGGAGGTTTGGCACGCACGATGCCTCGCTTGCCCTCGATGCTCTCCATCAGTGCAGTCTCCTCACCGCAGATGTAGGAACCAGCGCCTACCCGTAGATGCAGCCGGAACACGAAGTCGGTGTTCAGGACACCGCCGGTGGAGCCGACACCGTTGAGCCAACCACGATGCTCGGCAATCGCGATTGCGGCCCGCATAGCCTCGACCGCGTCGGGGTACTCGCTGCGGATGTACACGAACCCGTCGTGGGCACCGGTGGCCCAACCGGCGATGATCATGCCTTCGATCAGCAGGAAGGGGTCGCCCTCCATCAGCATCCGATCGGCGAAGCTGCCACTGTCGCCCTCGTCGGCGTTGCACACGATGTACTTCTGTTCGCTGGGCGTCTCCAGCACGGTGCGCAGCTTGATGCCGGTGGGGAACGCAGCACCACCGCGGCCGCGCAGGCCGCTCTCGGTGATTTCGGCGACCACCGCGCCCGGCTGCATCGCCAACGCTCGGCGCAGGCCCTCCATCCCGCGCAACGCTACGAAATCGTCGGCGTCGCGCGGGTCGATGATGCCGACGCGG
>JANONE010000425.1:0-5266 GCA_031420675.1 Ilumatobacteraceae bacterium
AACATCTGGCACGTGCGTGGCCGCGACCGCGACCTGGTCATCGACACCGGCATGGGCGTGCTCAGCCTTGTCGAGGAGATGGGCGCGCTGCTGGACAAGCCGGTCACCGCGGTCGCGACACACGGCCACGACGACCACATCGGCGCCCACCACGAGTTCGACGATGTCATTGCGCACCCGCTGGAGGCTCCGCTCCTGGAGGAGCCGCCGCTGCACTCGCTCGACCCGATCGTCGGGTGGGGTGCCGAGGCCATCGCCGGCCTCGAAGCCGCCGGCTACTCGATGACCGAGCCGTACTTCGTCGATGCGCTGCCACCCGGCTACGTGTTCGAGCAATACCGCCAACTGCCTGCGCGTGTCACTCGGCGCGTGGTGGACGGCGACATCGTCGACACCGGCGACCGGGCGTTCGAGGTACTGCACCTGCCTGGGCATTCGCCCGGCTCGATAGGCCTGTGGGACGCGGCGAGCGGCACCCTGTTCTCCGGCGACGCGCTGTACGACGGGCCGCTGCTCGACGAACTGCCGGAGTCGAACATCGCCGACTACTGCGCCACGATGGAACGGCTGCTCGAGTTGCCGGTGCAGGTGGTGCACGCCGGCCACGATCCCAGCTTCGACCGTGCTCGTCTGCAGCAGCTGTGCCGGGCCTACCTGGCCCGCCGCAGCTGAACCGCGTCTACGCCCGCGCCCGGTTGGTGAGGTAGGCGCCGAGAATCGCGATCCCGCAGCCGACGACGGCGAGCACGGCGACGGATTCGTGCCGCACCAGCGCGCCGAGCAGCAGCGACACCACGGGAACGGTGTAGACGCTGACGGAGGCGCGGGTGCTGCCCAGCCGGCCGGCGTTGCTGGCCATCGCCACGAAGGCCAGCGCGGTGCCGAACACGCCGAGCGCGACGATCGCGAAGAACGGTCCCCATGCGAAGTGCACGTCGCCGAGCGACGGGATGGCGAAGGGCGTGACGAGCACGAACGCAATGCCCTGCGCCCGCCACAGCACCGGCAGCCCACCGTACTTGCGTTGCAGCGGTACGGCGAGGTTGAGCGAGATGCCGTACAACACAAGCGCGATGAAAATCAGCCCGATGCCCACCCACGAGTTGTCACCACCGCGGCTCGATGCGAAGGCGATGAGCACCACACCGGCGAAGCCGACCGCGACGCCCACGATCTGGTGCTGTGGAGGCAGCCGCTTCGCCATCAACGCCGCGACCACGGCGACGAAGAGCGGCGTGGCGCCGTTGAGCATGCCGGTCACCGACGACGACACCCGCTCCTCGGCGAACGGAAAGATCGACAACGGAATCGCCATCCAGATCACGCCCAGCAACACGATGCGAGGCATGTCCGCGCGATCGATGCGCGCCCGCCGGGCGGCAGGGAAGAGACCGAGCGTGAGGCACCCTAAGCCGACGCGCATCGGCGTGATGAGCGCGGCCGGAAACGCTTCCAGGCCTTCGGCGATGAAGTAGAACGAGGTACCCCACACCAGGCCCGGGATCGCGAGGCGGACCCAATCGACCGGCGACATATGCGTGTGAGTGTCGACGGCGGGTGGGGTGGCTGTGGAGGTCACTGCATCGAGGCTACGGCGCCTGCCGGGCCGCAGCGAGCGGGTTTCGGACATGGAGATGCGCTGCCCGCACGACACTACGCTGCCCGCGATGCGCCCCTTCCGTTTCGGCTACCAGGCCCGCGAGGGGACCGCCGATGAGTTGCGCGATCAGGCTCGGCGGGCGGAGGCGGCAGGCTTCGACCTGATCCACACCTACGACCACCTCTCGCCGGACTGGTCGTCGACGTTGCCGTTGCTGGCCATGGCCGAGGCGACGACACGGCTCAGGGTGTGCCCGTTGGTGATCAACAACGACTTCCATCATCCGGCGCTGTTGGCAGCGGAATACGCCAACCTCGATCACCTCACCGGCGGCCGGGTGGAGCTGGGCATCGGCGCCGGGCACTCGTTCACGGAGTACGCAGCAATGGGCCTCCCGTTCGACGCCCCGAAGGTGCGCAAGGCCCGCATGGCCGAAGCAGTCGAGATCCTGCGGCGCCTGTTCGATGGCGAGACCGTGTCGTACGACGGCGAGCACTACCACCTACGCGAGGTGCACACGATGCGCTCGCTGCAGGCTCATCTGCCGATCATGGCGGGCGTCAGCGGCCCGGCAGCGTTGGCGCATTCGGCGCAGCACGCGGACACCATCGGGCTGATGATGCTCGGCCGGACGTTGGAGGACGGGCATCGCCACGAAGTGAGGTGGGAGGCCGATCGGCTGGACCGCACCATCGCATACGTCCGCGAGCACGCTGCCGGCCGCAATATCGAGCTGAACGCGCTCGTGCAGGTCGTGCACATCACGGACGACCGCGAGGGTGCGTTGCGCGAGCTGCTGACCGATCTGTCCCCGCTGTCGTTCGAAAATGCGGCATCCACCCCGTTCCTGGCGCATGGCACGCACGACGAGATCGCGGCCCACCTACTGAGTTGCCGCGAGCGGTGGGGCATCAGCTACTTCTCCGTCCGCACGATCGAGGACTTCCAACCCGTCATCGAACGCCTGCGTGCGGCCGACGCGACCTAGCGCTGTTGCAAACCGGCCCCGGGCCGGTAATCGCTGCCAGTGCGACTCGCGGCCGACCTAAATCCGACGAAGCGCGGCGCGCAGCTTGGCGTCGGGCTCGGGGCGGGCGCCGAGGTGTTCGATGACCCACGCGGAGATCGTCGTCGCGAACCGTGCTGCGGCAACGGCATCGCCGTGCTCCAGGAAGTGGGCGAGGAAACCGCCCGCGAACGAGTCGCCGGCGCCAGTGGCGTCCACCAGGTTGTTGCTGCCGGCGGGGATGTGCGTGCCGTGGCCGTCCTGCCACACCAACGCTCCGTCGGCATCCAGCTTGAGCATGATCAGCGCCTGCGGGTACAGGTCGGCGAGCGCGGCAGCGATCTCGTCCGGTTCGGTCAGCCCGCCGGTGAGCATGCTGCCTTCCTCCTTGTTCGGCAGCAGGATGTCGATGCCCAGGTCTTGCGTCACGGAGAGGAACTGTGAGACGCCCATCTCCCCGATCATCTGAAACGACCCGGGGTCGAAGGACAGCGTCGCTCCCGCATCCTGCGCGAGGTGTGCCGCCGCCCGCACGGCTGCGCGCGGGGGGTCGATGAAGAACGACCACGCCGTCAGGTGCAGGTGCCGTGAACCGCGAAGGATCTCACGGGGCAGGTCTTGGGGGAGGAGGTAGAAGTCGGCGCCATGGCCCGACACCATCGAGCGTTCGCCGGTCTGGTCGACGAAGACCGCCACCGAACCAGTGAGGTGGGCCTCGGTCTCCACGAAATGGGCCTCGACATGCTCGCGTTCGAGGTCCTCCTGGGCGAGCTGGCCGAAGCGGTCGCGGCCGATCTTGCCGATGAATTGGGTGGCCATTCCCGCCCGGCTGGCCCACACGGCGACGTTGGCGGCGCTGCCGCCCGGGGTGAGCATCACTTCGCCGAAGGTGTCGCCACCGAGCAGGAGTTGGCTGTTGGTGCGGATGAGGACGTCCCACGCGAAGTCGCCGATGACGCACATGGGACGGTTCTCCCGCGCACTCGGGATCTCGGGCACGGCGGGCACGGTAACAGCTACCTGATGGCTCGCAACAGGGCCTCGCCGCGCGGTGAGAGGCGGTAGCCGGTGTCGCGGCTCTCCGTGAGTCCCATCTCCTTCAACTTACGAACGTTCAGTTTGAACGCCGGCCGTTCCAGCCCGGTGTGCCGCGCGAGCGCGGTACTGACGACGCCTGGGTATTTCTCGATCAGCCGCAGGGTGGTTCGCGTCCACGGACCACCAGCGCTGCGGTCGAGTTGATCGAGCCGGGTACGCAGCGCTGCGATGTCGTCGTTGGTGAGCCTGTCGTCGAGCCTCCGCCCGATCCGGTCGTCGATGCCGACGTAACGAAGGCCGACGCGCCACACCGTGCTGTCGGGTGACGGGTTCTTCAGGCGCTGCAGCAGCGTTGGCAGGTCGATCTCGCCGGCCGCCACTGCGTCGGTGTCGGTCAGCGTGCCGACCGCAACTTCTCCCACGTCGGTGGCCTCCAGCAGCATTCCGGCAATCCGGTAGCGGCCCCCCGCCTTGGCCTGCGGGCGTGTCCACGTTCGGAACGTGACAGTGATGGAACCGTCGGCAAGGCCGGGCCAGGCGGCGGCACTGAACAGCACGGCTCAGGTATCTGTCGCGGGAAGGGCGACCTTCACGTGCGTCGCAGATGCGGTCGCTGCAAAGAAACCGAGACCGACGAACACGGTGCCGGCGACCCAACGCTGCACGAAGGGCAACGCCCTGCCGCGCAGCAACACGTGGCGGAGCCTGCTGGCGACGAGTGAGTAGGTGCCGTCGGTGCAGAACCCGAGCCCGACGAACACGAGGCCGAGGACGAGTGCTTGCAGGCCCGGGCGGCCATGGTCGAGGTTTATGAACTGCGGCAGGAACGACACGAAGAACAACGCCACCTTCGGGTTCAACACGTTCACCACCACGCCCTGGGTGAAGGAGCGCCGAGTGCTGACGCCCGGTTGGTCGGGGTCTATCGCCGCCGCCGGGCGCATGAGCGTGCGTACGCCGACGTACACCAGGTAGCCGGCGCCGAGCCACTTCCCGATGTTGAACGCAGCGGCCGACGTGGCGAGCACCGCCGACAGGCCAACCGCTGCCGCGAGCGCGTGCACCAGGTTGCCCAGGGTGAGGCCGCCGACGGCTGCGAGGCCTGCCTGCTGCCCGTCGCTGATGCTGCGATTGACGATGTACAGCACCGCCGGACCCGGGAGGATGAGCAACAGGAACGATGCCGCGGCGAAGGCGGCGATGGTGGCGGCACTGGGCATGGGTGGGACGCTATTCGCTCCGAGCCCAAGTCGTTGGGTTGTTGTGGTGGCCATTGCGCCGCAGTGCGACACGGAGGGCCCGATCAGTCTTCGGGCTGCTCGTTGAGGCCGTCGTTGAACGCCTTGTACAGGTCGTAGATCGACTTGCAGTGTTCGCACATCGGCAGCTGCTTCGGGTCGCGCGACGGCACCCAGACGTGGCCGCACAGTGCCTCCAGCGGAGTGCCGTAGATACGCGCCTCCAGCACCTTCGCGGCTGCGCTCTCGCCCGGGTCGGTCTTCACGATGTGCGCTGCAGCCGGCTCACCCGTCTGCAACACCTCCTCGGTGTCGGGGATGGTCTCGACGATCGTGCGGGTGGTGCGCATCACGGGTGACAGTCAAGCACAGCGACTGGTTACA
>JANONE010000426.1:0-2779 GCA_031420675.1 Ilumatobacteraceae bacterium
TGGACGGCGAGGCCATGGGCGCGATGAAGGAGCAACTCTCGGCTGCGATCGGCGAGGCGATGCTCGTGCGCATCGAGGTCGATCGCGTGGTCGCGAGCACCGACGAGAAGATCGGCAGGAACACGCTACGTATGGCCGAGATCGAGGGGATGCTCGCCGACGAGATGGATGTCGGCGCCATGGTGCAGTTGGAGCGCCTGGAGGAACTGGAGCGGGCCATCACCGCCTTGGACCCGGATCAGTTCGTGCGCAAGACGGATCCCCATGCCCGCTCCGGCGCCCCCCACACGGCGGCATCTGCCGCCTCACCAACCCGGGAATTAAACGGGCTACCCAGCACTTCACTCGACCCCTCGCTGCCCGTCGGCAGCCCTACCAGTTTCACGGAGCCGAGCCTGTCGTCACACTGACGATCGGTTCGCGTGACACACCCATCGGCTGGAGGCGGGCAACATGGCACTCTTCAAAGGCTCTAAAGAGGCGCCTCCCCAGGCGGAGGGCGAAGCAACATCGGAATGCATGAAGGTCGGTCGGGCCCTTGTCGAGGGTGGCCACCTGACGGCGGAGCACCTCGCCGCCACCCTCGCGCAGGCCAATGGCGACCTGCTGCAGTTCGGCGACATCGTTCTGGGCAGGTACGGCACAGGCCGCACCGAGCTGGCGATGGCCGTCTCGGCGGCAACTGGTGTGCCGACGCTCGATACCAAGGGCATCGTCATCGCCGACGAGATCAAGGGCATCCTCGATGAAGCCGTCGTACGCCGCCATTGCGCGGTCGCCGTCGCCGAGGAAGGCACCACCTTGGTGGTGCTGTGCGCCGACCCATCGCCGGAACGGCGAGCCGCGATCGAGGCCACCGCCAACCGGCCGGTGAAGTTCTTAATCGCCGATCCCTCGACCGTGCGCACCTTCATCGACGTCGTCTACCGCGCAGATGCCGACGTCAGTCGGCTGGTCGCCAGCCTGGAAGTCGCCGACGACCTGTCCAAGATCGCTGCCATCGCCGCCGAGATCAGTCTCGACGATCAGGCGCCCGTCATCCAGCTGGTGAATCGCGTGGTCAGCCAGGCCATGCGCGACCGCGCGAGCGACATCCACATCGAACCGATGGACGAGAGCCTTCGTGTCCGGTTCCGTATCGACGGTCACCTGGTCGAGGCGTTCTCACTCCCGATGGGCGTGCATGCTGCTCTCACCAGCCGCCTCAAGATCATGAGCGGAATGAACATCGTGGAGAAACGCCGGCCACAGGACGGCCAGTTCTCGACAGTGATCGATGGCAAGGAAGTCGACGTGCGCGTTGCCAGCGTGGCAACCGTGTTCGGCGAGAAGGTCGTCATGCGTATTCTCGACAAGAGCCGCTCGATGATTGGCCTCGCAGAGCTGGGCTTCCCGCGCGAGACCTACTTGCACTACTCGAAGATGATCCACGCGCCATTCGGCATGGTGATCTGCGCAGGCCCCACAGGTGCCGGCAAGACCACCACCTTGTACGCCTCGTTGCTGGAGGTGAACTCCGCCGGCAAGAACATCACCACCGTCGAAGACCCGGTGGAATACGTGTTCCCGGGAATCAACCAGATCCAGACCAACGACCAAGCGGGCCTCACGTTCGCCACCGGCCTCAAGGCCATCCTGCGTCAAGACCCCGACGTCATCCTCGTGGGTGAGATCCGAGATGCCGACACGGCGCGCATCGCCGTGCAGTCGGCCCTCACCGGTCACCTCGTGCTGTCGTCCTTGCACGGCACCGACAGCGTCGCCGCGCTGCACCGCTTCCTCGACATGGGCATCGAGGCCTTCCTCATCGCCTCCTCGGTGGTCGGCGTGATCGGCCAGCGTCTGCTGCGCCGCATCTGCGACTCGTGCAAGGAGCCCTACATCCCGGGCGCCGACGAGCTGGCGGTGTTCCGCCAGAACAGCGGCGGCAGCGAGAAGAGCACGTTCTACCGCGGCACCGGCTGCAACTTCTGCGCAGGTACCGGTTACCGCGACCGCATCGGCGTGTACGAACTGTTGCGCATCACGCCCGAGCTCCGTCGCCTCATCGTCGGTTGGGCAACCACCGACGAACTGCGCCGTCTCGCCGTCGCCCAAGGCATGCGCACGATGCTGCGCGAAGCCATGGCGCTCGTCGAGAACGACGTCACCACCATCCCTGAAGTCGTCAAGACCCTGTTCTCCAGCTAAGGAGCCATTCACCATGCCCAGGTTCGCTTACGCAGCCATCGATGCCAACGGGTCGTCCGTCGAAGGCGTCACCAAGGCCGACACCGTCGGTGAGGCACGCACGCTTCTCCTCGGCCAGAACCTCTACCCGGTGAAGATCGAGGAGAAGCGCGGCGCGCTGCAATTCGAGCTGACCACGGTGAAGGTGAAGAAGAAGGAGCTGATGCACTTCACGCGTCAGCTCGCCGTCTTCGTGAAGGCCGGTATCCCGATCACGGAAGCGATGGAGGTGATCGGCGACGAGACCACCGATGTGGCACTGCAGCGAACCATCTCCGGCATGGTCGAGGACCTACGCAACGGCAGCACCCTGTCCGGCGCAGCCGAGAAGCACCCCGAGGCCTTCCCCGCGTACTACACAGGCATCCTCAGCTCGGCCGAGCTCACCGGCAAGCTGGACGACACGCTCGAGAACCTCGCGGTCTACCTCGAGAGAGAACTGGACACCCGTTCGAAGGTCGTGTCGGCGCTCTCCTACCCGGGCGTCGTGATGGTGTTGGCAATCTTCACCGTGGCCGTGCTGGCCGGCTACGTGCTCCCCCAGTTCAAG
>JANONE010000427.1:0-6862 GCA_031420675.1 Ilumatobacteraceae bacterium
AAGCTGGCAAGAATGCCTTCACCCATCGTCGCCCGCAGCGCGTTGGCCCGGTGTCCCGAGCTTCGGCGTGAGCAGCCCGCCGATAGCTTTCCCCACACGGAACGGATGGGATGGAGGCGGGCGCGCCGTGGGAGGCGGAGGCCGCCAACGACACCTCACTTTCACATAGGATCTCTGCCGATGGCACTTGCAGGTTCTCCTCTGGGCTCGCTGGTCGAGCAGCACCGTGAGCAGATCGTCGCGCTTGCGCTACAGCACAGTGCCCGGAAGATCGCTGTCTTCGGATCCGTCGCTCGAGGAGAGGAAACCGGCGCCAGTGACATCGACTTCCTCGTGGAGTTTGAGCCGGGCAGTTCCTTGCTCGACCTCATCCACCTCGAGGAGTCCCTCCGCGAACTCCTCGGTGTCAGCGTGGACGTGGTCTCAGCGGGAGCGCTGCTGGAACGCGACGATGAGATCCGGCGGGACCTCGTGCCGTTGTGATCCGCTCCGACGCTCACCGCCTGGCCGACATGTTGATGGCAGCCGACGAAATCGCTCGAATCGTGTCTCGGGGTCGAGATGTCTACGACGGCGACGTGACAATTCGCCGAGCGTTAGAAAGATGCCTCGAGATTTTCGGTGAGGCGGCCAAGTCGCTGTCGAGCGAACTCCGCGATGCTCATCAAGAAGTCCCGTGGAGCGATATGGCCAAGATCCGCGATCGGCTGAGCCACCATTACCACCGCATCGACCACGCACAGCTGTGGGTCATCGCAGAACAAAACGTCCCGGCTGCGGCCGACCAGATTCGAAAGATCGCGACCGACTGACAGTGGCCACGAACGCGAGCCCTCACGTCCACTGCATGAGCCGAGCGGCTGGGGAGATCGGTGACGTCGGTCCTTCGACACAAGCGTTCTCCTCCCTTCGGGGACGTTGTACCTCGTAGAGGGCAACTTTCAAGACTGGGGTACCGAGGATTTTGACCTCGATGTGTTCCGGGTAGACCGTGAGCCCTTCGAGTAGTTCATCGAAGAGTTGCCGCCGCTCATCGAGGGTGGCAGCGGTCCATATCGCTTGAATGTCCATCGAGGCCAGCACTCGGCGCAAACTGGGAGCGAGGATCTCTTGCTCCTTCGTTCCTTGGAAGACGGTCTCGCTCAACTCGCGGGCGGCCTCGATTTCTCGGTTCAGTTCCTGCTCGGCCTGGTGGAAGTGCTCCGAGTCGATCTTGTCGTCGTAGTGCAGCGAGATCAGTTTGCGTCGTCGTGCAAGCAGTTCGTCAACGTCAGCAGCCTTTCGGGGACGACCGACTCGGGCGGGCGCCGTGTCCGGTCGAGTTCCCGTTCGATGGCCCGCTTCAGATCGCCGTCATGCCCCACCAGTTGCATCCCTTTGAGCGCAGCGTCAGCGAGCACGGGCGAAGGTCGGCGGGGGATCTTGCAGCCTTGACCTCGATGACGGCAGCGGTAGAGGATGCGTCCGTCGTAGCGTTGGTCGACCGTCATGATGCGAGAGCAGAGGCCGCAGCGACCCGTCCCGACAACACGTCAATTCCTCGTCGGCGGCCCCTGATGCGGCCCTTGTGCGCGGCGTCGAAGAGTTCGACGGAGATTCCGCAACGTCTGCCACGCCGCAACGACCAGCCCCGTCCGACCCGAGTGTTCGCCGGGGCGGTTAGTAGCGAAACAAAATAGGGTTGCAATTATACCAGGACTGGTACGATATGGATGTGAATGAGATGGTGTCCTTGCAGACTGCAGCCGACATGCTAGGCGTCTCTCGGCGGCGCGCCCAAGTGTTTGTCGACGAAAATCTGCTCGCTGGCTACATGGTCGGAGCAAGCCGGGCAATCAACGTTGACGATATCCGACACGTGGCACGCGTCCGCCGACGCGTCGCCGGCAAACCATTAACACCCGACCATGCATGGCGGGTGATCGCTGGACTGAACCCCCGCAATATGGAGCAACTCGACGCCGACCGCCGACGCGTCCGCACCCGCGCTGAACACCATTCGTGGTACGTCCACCCGTCTGTCGTGAGGCGGATCCGCAACGTACGCGAGCGGCGACGCGTCCTCAGCGGCAGTGACGCCGCCGCCGCCCACGACGTACCCGTAGGGGGACCTGACGAGCTTCTCCACGTCTACATTCGTGCATCGGACCGACTTCAGCTCGAAGACGAAGCGCGACCCGAAGCACGCTCACCGTCAACGGCGAACGTCATCGTTCATGCCGTACCTGATGCCGACTGGCCGTTCCATGGCGAACGCTTTGCCGGACTCAATGTCGCATGGCTGGACATGGCCGACCACGACGAACGTGGGGAACGAATGGTGCTCGACGAATGGAGACGCAGCAGATGAACGAAATTGATCTCCGCTCATACCTGCTACCGAAGCACAGGTCGGTGTTCTCGGCATTGCGGAACCTCGGTGTCAGCATCGGCTCCGACGGCTGGTGACTTGTCGGCGGCCTGATGGTCCTCGTCGTCGGTGCTGCGCACGGTACTGCCGCTCGACGCTCCGAAGGAACCAAGGACGGCGACGTCGTTGTGGACATCGTTGCGGACCCCCGCATGCTCGAGCGAGTCACCGCGACGCTACGGTCGCACGGTTTCGATATCGCAGACGCGGTCGGCGGCGCCGGCGAGTGGGCCGGCGGAAACACCGCTCGATGCACGCTCGTCTTCGGCTTGGCACAGATCGACGTTCTCTGCCCAGACGGCACATCGGATGAAATGCTGGACAGCGTCGATGGGATGCGGAGTATCGCGGTCCCCGGGGGCACTCGAGCGCTGGAACTCAGCGAAGTAGTCGACATTTTCTATGACGACGAAACCGCCAACGCAGAACTCCGCTGTCCAACACTTCACGTGCCCTCATCGCGAAAGGCGCCGCCGCCGCCGACGATCGCACAGCCCGCCACCCTCGACACATTCAGGACGTCGCGTTTCTCCTCTCACTCATCGAAGATCCAGTCGACTTTGCCGTCGCGCTCACCGAAGCAGACCGCGCCACCCTGACCGCTGTAGCCGCGCGGATCCCGGACATGCCGACAGCCTGGGACTACCTCGAGCAAACCGATCGCAGTAACGCCGAGGCAGCGTTGCGACTGATGGCACGCTGACCCGTCCCACAATGGCCGGCGATAGGTCGAAATCGTCCAAACGATTCACCTCCGCCGTCATACTTATGGGCGATGGCGTCCGTGTCCGAAGAGGTCCGGACGGACGGAGCTCGGCCGTCGTCCGGTTGCGTCAGGCGGTCTCGACGAACGACACCGCATCGCCCGATCGGACCGTCCCGCTCGCCCCGACCGAGGCATAGACGCCGGCGCAGGGGTAGCGACCACCGAGCACCTCCAGCCGATTGTGCCGCGCCAGCGTCCGCAGGACCTCGGTCTCGGCAACGAGGTCTCCCTGGGCAAGGGTTGTCATCACACAGCGCGGGTCGGGCATCGCGATCGTGAGACGCGTGGTGTCACCGATCGACAGCGTTCGGCCCACCCAACCGTTCTCGACAAACCCGCTCTCCGTAGCGTCGACGATGATGTTCATCCGAAATCGGCGCTCGTCAAAACGAGTCCCGGGCTGAAGGGCTTCGAGTTGGGCAAGGGTCGAGGTCGTCAGCACCGAGACGGGGAACACGTCGAGGAACGAACCAGGCGGGACCGGTGAGGGGTTGCCGACCATGGCGAAGAAGGCGGCGCCCAGCCGCGATTCGGTAACGGTGTCGCGCGGCCCGTCGGGGTCGAGGTCGCCGAGATCGGGATGGTACTGGTCGATCGTGAAGTCATCGGGAGCAGCCCGGCGCAGGCAGACTTCAAAGCCGAGCAGCGCCGACAGGGTGGCGTCCGCGTTGGCGCCGTCGCTGCGCACCGACGTGCCGTCGGGCAGCGTGATCCGCACGGGCGGAATCGCATCGCCGGCACCTGGGGCCACCACGAACGTGGCTCGACAGCTCAGCAGTAGGGTCCCGATCCGAGGGGTCTTGCCGCTGAGCACCTTGCCCGTGCCGGTATCGACCAGCGCGTACGCCCGGTCGCCGACGACACCGCCCTCGCCGAACTCGACGGCCTCGACCTGCTCGCCCTGCATCGACTTGACAGGGAAACGTGACAACCGCGCTATTGCCCCAACTCGCTCGCCCATGATAACGGCCTCTTCTCGCCCCTGCCGACCCCTCAGCCCGCGTCCGGACCTTACCAGTGGAGTTAAAGAGCCCTGCTGTTCGGCGTCTTGAACTACATCGAGTGATTCGTCGGGCTCTGGGGCGGGACGCCGCGCCGACGCAGGGCTGACGACTTCTAATGTGTGGCCATGACTCGGCCTTGCAAGATCGGTGTCCAACTGCCGGAAGTCGAACGGTTCGTCCCGTGGCCGGAGCTGATCGGTATGGCTCAGGCGGCCGAGGCCGTCGGCTTCGATTCCATCTGGTTGGGCGACCACCTCCTCTACGACCTTCCCGACGGTTCGGTGCGCGGGCCGTGGGAGGCGTTCACCTCTCTCGCTGCGCTCTCGGCTGTCACCTCACGGGTGCAGCTCGGTTCGCTGGTGGCCTCGCTCGGCTTCCACGAGCCGGCGATGCTGGCAAAGATGGCCGCCACGGTGGACAGCATCTCGGGCGGTCGCCTGATCCTCGGTGTGGGCGCCGGCTGGAACCGACGCGAGTACGACGCTTACGGCTTCCCGTTCGACCATCGGGTGGATCGTTTCGAAGAAGCGTTCGGCATCGTGCGCCGCTTGCTGGGCGGCGAAGTCGTCACTCACTCCGGCGCCTATTACACGCTCGATCGTTGCGTCATCGACCCGCCCGCCGCCCGCCCTGGCGGCCCGCTGTTGATGCTGGGATCGAACAGCCCGCGCATGCTCTCCATCGGGCTGCCCCACGTCCATCAGTGGAACGTCTGGTGGAATCTCTACGGCAACACACCGGAGGGGTTCGCCGAGGTCGTGGCCGACGTGCGAGCCCGCACCGAAACCGCCGGCCGCGACCCCGACGAAGTGGAGGCCACGGTGTGCGTGTACGTGCAGCTACCAGGCGGTGCCGGCCGCACGATGGGCGACCCGACGATGGCGAAGGTGCAGCCGCTGACCGGTTCGGTCAGCGAATTGGCCGATGGTCTGGCTGCGTTCGCGGCGGCGGGTGCGGCGCACGTGCAACTGGTCGTCGACCCCATCACCCAGCCTGCGATCGAGTGGTTGGGCGAGGTGTTGACGGTGCTCGACGCCTGATCGTCAGGGCGTCCGTGTCAGAGCTCGGCCGGCAGCGTGACATCGAGCAGTTGCGCGTGTGCGGTCGGCTCGCTCAGCGTGTACGGCGTGTGCGCCGGCATCACGAACGAATCACCTTCACCCAGTCGTAGCGGCTCGTCGTCGGCGCGTTGGAGGGTGATCGCCCCCTCGAGTACGAAGTGGAACAGGAACTCGGCCGCGTGCTGGGTTGTCGCCGGTGCCGGCGAACCAACAGGCCGCACCACCCGCACGCCGGCCAGGCCATCGGTGGCGGCACCGATGCCGGTGTCGCGGCACTCGTACCCACTCAGCCGCCATGGTGACCAGGTTGCGGTCGCCACCTCGTGGAACACGAAACGATGGCCGTCGACACCGAATCCTCGATCGGGAAGGTTCAGCCCGGTGGGCAGCGTCGACTCCGGGTCGCCCCAGGTCTCGTGCTCGGCCGGGCAGCCGATCTCGATCACTTGCATGCGATCGCTGGCGTCGAGCACTCGGTGGCGAATGGTGGACGGTTGCAGGAAGCAGTCGCCTTCGCGCATAAGCATCGGCTCGCCCTGATCTTCGTACGCGACCCGCACCCAACCTCGGTAGCAGTAAATCATTTGAAAGCGGATGTTGTGAAAATGCACGTAGTCGGACACAGGCCCACCGTGTGGGATGAGGATGTGGGAGGCGATGAACCGGCCACCGAGTCGGCTGGGTATGAGATCGCGGTAGCGCATGCCGGCGCGACCCTCGCTGAATGCTTCGTCGGCGGTGCCGCCCGTCGGCATCCGTGTGACGACGAACGCTTCCTGCAGGTCGGGAACGTTCAACGGGGGATTGGCGGGCACGAACTCGATGACCGTGCCGTTCGGTGCGGTGACCTCGCCCGGTTCGCCGTCGGTGGTGAGCAGGCGCAGGCGGGCCGGCGGGGCGGCCGTGCCGACCTCCAAGCGAACAGTGAGTCCGAAGCCCTCGAGTACCGCCATGCGCGGATGGTCGGCGGGAACGATGGTGCGCACCTTGAACCCGACGCCGGTGAGGAAGTTGATGGTGGCGGAGATCGGCTCGCTGCAGGGCAGCACGACCTGCGCCGACTCGACGGTGTGAGTGCTCATGTGGCCACCGAGCCTACGCGCGCAGTTCGGGGGCGAGCTCGCCCGCGGACACCACCACCCGATCGTCGAGGGTGATGGTGCAGTTACGCATGGGTAGGTCGAAGTGGCCGGCGGTGAACCGGCCGGCCAATTCGTTGGCCCCCGTGGAGTAGACGAAGTTGCCGGCGTACACCCGGGCCTCGGTGCCCCAGGTCTCGCGCTTGTCGTACAACTGCGATGAGTCCCAGCGGGCCAACTGGTTCATTCCCCACCCGATGTGGCTGGTGGCGTAGCTCGCGCGATCGCCGAACGCGCTGAGGTAGCTGCGGAACAGGATGGCATCGACGCCGTCACCCTCGATGGTCTCGACGTGATCGTCGACGATCTGCAGGACGACCGGCGACTGGATGAGGGTGTTGAAAGTCAGGTTCATGTCGCCGGGTGCGAGCACGATGGTGCCGTTGACGGCGTGGGCTGCGGGGAACGCGGCGACGAGCCCTCCCGGCCAGTGGGCGATGGATCCCGGGCCCGACGTGATGCCCGTGGAACCCGCTGCTGAC
>JANONE010000428.1:0-4017 GCA_031420675.1 Ilumatobacteraceae bacterium
TCGAGCTCGCCTTCCCCGGCCAGAACTCGTGGTCGACGATGCTTGGGTCGCAGATCCTCGGCCGAGAGCGTCACGTTACCCATCGCGGCATCGCCGAAGCGACAGCATTCGCCAAGCGCGTCGTGGACGAGGGAGTCCAGTTCCGGATCGAGGACATCCTGGTCAACGGTCCACCATGGAACGTTCGCGTCGCAGTTCGAGCCCACGACTTCATCCCAGGGCGCCTTGGCGGACCCGACAACTACTCCAACCGCGCCGTGCTCTTCCTCGAGATCCGATGGGGTCGCCTGGTTCGCTGGGAGGACTACGAAGACACACAACGCATCGCCGCCTGGGAAAGCTCTGCCCACTCCGCCTGAACACCCGGCGCTAGGCGAAACCGCACAACGCCTCCCGGGGCGCCGAGGCCCTCGGTTCCAAGCCGCAGGCGCCGGTCGCTCTCCTCCCCTTACATCCCGGTTGGACCACCCGCGCAAGTTCTTCACGGCCCGCCCAGAACTGTAGATATTCCGGTGATCGAGGAGGCTGCTGGCCTCTTGCTCAGCGGGTGGATCGATAGCCCTGGTCGGCGAGCCATGCTCGGGCGTGGCCGAGACGGGCGTCGTCACGAAACCGATGCCAGCGGGTGTACTCGTCGTCGTGGCGGCTGAGTTCAGTCTGAAAGCGTCGAAAGGCCTTCGGTCCGCTGATCTCATCCTGCAGTAGTGAGGCGAGCCCAGGGCTCTCGATCGTGTCGATGAACCGCGCCATGACCGCGTGGGCAGCCTTGGAGCCGGCACCAACGACCGATAGCCACCGGGTCGAGTCATCTGCATCGAAGTCTTCGGGTTCCTGCCCGACATCGAACAACTCGCCCGGCCACACGACGCCGTTCGTGAGGTCGATGTACGACACGCTTGCGGGTGATTGATCCAGCGCGTCGCCGAGGTCATCGAGTTCGACCGGCAGCAGCGACAACTCAGAGTTGGTCCCGTCGCGTAGATGCTCGAGCTCGGCGATCAGCTCGGCATCACCGGGCCATCCTCGTCGAGACAGCGACGCTGCCAGCGTCACCGCGGGTGCGACGAGTCCAGTCGACGGCGCACAGCGAAGGACCGCCTGCCCGGCGAGCTGCAACCCATCGTCGGGCCCGCCGTCAGCGAGAACCTTCTCGACCGCCGACGCATCGTTGCCAGCAATTCGCAGCCGCGTTGACCAAGTGTCGCGGCTCATTGTCGTCTCCTCCGCTCAGCTTCCACGCTCGAAGGCTAGATCCGAGTTGCGGCGGCGCAGAGATGGCAAACGGAACCTTGTGCGTTTGCCGGTGAGGGGCCGCTACTCCGTCGTGGAGCGTGTTGGCCCGGTCGTCTGGCCTGACTCGCCGTAGATGCTGCCTCGAATCGCGAACAGCTGCTCGGCGTCGGCGTGGCATTGGGCGCAGACGAAGACCTCGCCAGATTCGTGATGGTGGTCGCCAGGAGTACGTGTGTAACGACAGACGACGCAGACGGCAGAGTCAGCCACAGCAGCATCTTCGCGCGCGGCAGACATTCTCGGAGCCTGGGAGGGCGCGGCTTGTCTCGGCCCCCGACGTGACGTCGGTTGCGACAGTGACTTGGCCGCAACTTCTCCGCAGGCGGTGACCGCGGCAGCGTTCCCCCGGACACAGAACGCCTTGGCCAGACCGCACAGAACGCGCGAGACGGCATCGAGAAGCGCACACAGATCCGGCGACCTGTGCGCGTATGGCGCGCCCCCGAAGGTGCCGATCTGGGACGGACCGATAAGACGGGTTGGCGGTGTGCCCTCGGCAAGATTCGAACTTGCGCATCCGGCTCCGGAGGCCGACGCTCTATCCCCTGAGCTACGAGGGCGGGGGTCCGGTCGTTGGCTGACGAGACGCGGCCACGATAGCGACCAAAGGCACCGCCGCGGCCAGGGTTTGCCCTCGGTTCAGACGTCGACGCCAGCGTCGGCTGGTGTGCGGCCCTTCAGGTACTGGGCGCCGTGGCCGAGCTTGTACGCCACGTCGTTGGGGTTGTTCAACGCACAGTTCTCCAAGCTCAGGCACCCGCAACCGATGCACGAACCACGGTCGTCGCGCAGGCGCTGCAACAGGCGGATGCGCTCGTCGAGCTGGCCCTTCCACGTCTGCGCCATCACTGCCCAATCCTCGGGGGTGGGGGTGCGCTCGTCAGGAAGGCTGTCGATGGCCTTCTTGATCTCCTCCAGGCTCAGCCCCACCTTTTGGGCGGCGCGGATGAACGCCACCCGGCGCAAGGCGTCGCGTTCGTAGCGGCGCTGGTTGTTGTCGGCGCGGCTGGTGTGCAACAAGCCCTGGCTCTCGTAGAAGCGGAGCGCCGACGCGGCGATGCCGCCGCGCGTGGCGAGCTGGCCGATGGTGAGCAACTTGGGGAGGGGTTTCGGCGTCTTCGGTGTGGCCATGACAGGAGCTCCAGGACTTCGCGCTTGACTTCAACAGACCTTGAAGGTAGAGAGTACCTGGCATTCGCACGCGTCATCTATTTCACCTCTCCCCGATCTGCGATGGCCGGTACCATCGTCGAGACCATGGCCGATCCGCTCTACACCATCGCCGCCACCCTGCGCGAGGCGTTCGCAGCCGTCACCGGCCTGCCTGTGGCAGGCATCGACCCGGTGGTGCGCAGCAGCGACCGCGCCGACGCGCAGGCAAACGGAGCGTTGGCGCTCGCCAAGCAGGTGGGCCGCAACCCGCGTGAAGTTGCCGAGGCCGTCGTCGCCACCGGCCTGCTCGCTGCCGTGTGCAGCAATGCCGAGGTCGCCGGCCCCGGTTTCATCAACCTCACCTTCACCCCCGAGTTCCTCGCCACCCAGTTCGTCGAGGCTGCCGGCGACGATCGGCTCGGAGTGCGGTTGGCAAGCACGCCCGAGCGGGCTGTCGTCGACTATTCGGCGCCCAACGTGGCCAAGGAGATGCACGTCGGCCACCTGCGCACGACCGTCATCGGCGACAGCCTCGTACGCTTGCTGGAGTTCGTCGGTCACCAGGTGGTTCGCGAGAACCACATCGGCGATTGGGGCACGCCGTTCGGCATGCTCATCGAGCACCTGATCGACATCGCTGGTGTCGACGGTGTGGCCACGCTCGATGTCGCCGACCTCGACGTCTTCTACAAGGAAGCCCGCACCAAGTTCGACGAGAGCGACGAGTTCAAGGCACGCGCCCGCGTGCGGGTGGTGCAGCTGCAGTCGCGCGACGACCCGGAGACGACCGCGCTGTGGCGGGTGCTCGTGCATCAGAGCACGAAGCACTTCAACGAGGTGTATTCCAAGCTCGGCATCCTGCTCGACGACGCCGACCTGGCCGGCGAGTCCATGTACCAGCCGTCGATGCCGGCGGTGATCACACGCCTCGGCACCGCAGGTCTGCTGGCCGAGAGCGAGGGCGCCAAGGTGGTGTGGGTGCCCGGGTACACGAACCGCGAGGGCGAGCCGCTGCCGCTCATCGTGCAGGCCCGCACGGGCGGGTTCAACTACGCCACCAGCGACCTCGCCTGTGTGATCGATCGCGTCGAGCGTTTGCACGCCACGCTGCTGGCCTATGTCATCGGTACGCCGCAGGCGCAGCATCTGGCGATGGTCTGGAAGGCGGCGGAGATGGCCGGTTGGCTGCGCCCGCCGGCGCGGGCGGTGCACGTCAACTTCGGCAACGTGCTGGGCCCCGACCGCAAGATGTTGAAGAGCCGCAGCGGCGACCCGGTGAAGTTCATCGACCTCATCGACGAGGCGGTCGATCGCGGTCGTGCCGCGGTCGCCGAGCGCAGCCCCGAGCTACCCCAGGCTGAGCAGGCCGAACTCGGTCGTCAGATCGGCATCGGCGCTCTGAAGTACGCCGAGCTGTCCAGCGACCGGATCAAGGACTACGTGTTCGATTGGGATCGCATGTTGGCGTTCGATGGCAACACGGCGCCCTACCTGCAGTACGCGCACGCCCGCATCTGCAGCATCTTCCGCAGGGCCGGCGTCGAGCGCTCGTCGGTGCGCGCCACGATTCCC
>JANONE010000429.1:0-2567 GCA_031420675.1 Ilumatobacteraceae bacterium
CACCGGTGTATTTCCGCCAGGCGAGGCCGCCGGGGCCGTCGGCGAAGAGCCCGATCACCTGGTAGGGGGTTCGTTTGTACCAGACGGGCACGCCGTACTCGTCGAGGATGAAGGCGAACGGCGCCGGTGTGAACGACGCCGACCGGTACCAGCCCGGGGTCGGCGACACGCCGGTGGCGTCGAGCGCCGGGAAGTCGCTGGGAAGGCACCGCAGATAGGCGCGCTCCGTGCCCGCGGGGCCGGTGGTATCGATGGTCAGGATGCCGTCGACCGCCATCGTCTTGGTGGTGTCCACCGACGGCGCGGGTGTGTCGCCGCCGACCGAGATCGTCGCGCCCGGCGCAGCCTCCGCCGCGATGTGAATCGGCCCACCGCCGACGGGGCAGTGCACGGTGTGATCGGGTTGTCCAGGCAGCGCCGCCCGGTCGAGGCCGGGCGACGCGCCCAGGGCCCGCAGGCCCGATGCGGTGCCGTGCACCGCGATCAGATCGATGATCACATGAGCACTGCCGAACGACGAGACGCAGACCCTGCCACCGACACCGATACCGACGGTGACGAGCGACGATTCGGGAACCCCGCCAGGACGGAAGTTGACGACCGATGTGGTGGGCGGCGGCGTCCCGCAGGGATAGGCCGTGAGATAGCCGGCACTGACGGCATCCGTGGCGATGACTTCCAACTGCACGGCCGTCGCGCCGATGCCGACGGTAGCGAGCATCGACAACTCGCGAACCTCGCCACTGGCAAACCGAGTCGACCAGCCGCCAACGCTGTTACGGCTGTCTGCAAGGCGACGAGCGGACACCTCGCGCAGCGGGCTACCGGGGACGACCAGCGGGAGCGACTTCGACGGCGTGTCGTCGCCGTACCAGCCGGTGATGTCGACGATGAGGTCGGCTGTTCGTTCGGTGAACACGCACAACGCGCCACCGGCATCGAGCCCGACCATCGCGGGTGCGCCACGATCGAGGCCGGGCAGGGTGTTGACCGTGGAGGTTCCGGGCGTGGAGCCGCAAGGAGACGCAGTTGCGTAAGTGGGCTGCGCCGCGTTCGTGACGGTGACCACAGCCGTGACGGCTCTCGCTGCGTCGGGCAGCACGGCGCCGGCGAGCGGGATCCGCACGGTCGTACCATCGACCGGGCGGCCCGGCGCCAGGCCGGGGGGCCGAGGTGCGGTCCGCGTATCGAGCACGCGGATGGGGTTGATCTCGTGCAGCGGAGATCCTGTCGGCGCGTACCAGCCGGTGAGGTCGACGATCACATCGGTCACGTCGTCGGCGTAAATGCACGCGGCCGCACTGGTGTCGATGGACACGATGGCCAACCCAGGCACCGGATCGTCAACCCGGGGGTTGAGGTGCGACACGTATGGCCGCGGGCTGTCGCAGCTGTAGACGGTCAGGAACGTCGTGCGCGGCGCTGCTGCGGCGGTGACCGTGAGCACGGCGGCCGTCGCCCCCACTGGTGTCGATGAACCGGCGAGGTCGACGCGGAGTACGCAATGCGCACCGACGGGGGCCTGCGGCGCGCCCTTCCCCACCCGGGTGTCGACCAGTCGAACTGGCGCAACGGCAACGAAACCGGCGCTGCCTGCCGACGTCGTCGGTGAGACGCCGACGGCTGGCGCAGCGCAGGCGGCTTCGACAACCGGCGGCGACTCAAGCGCCGGAAGGGCGCCCGCGGCCAAGACACATGTGAGGACAAATGAGACGCCCGCTCTTCGAGTCGTCGAGAGCATGAGGCTCACTTTCCCACACCATCCTGATCCCGGCACGTCGCGCCGGCATCTGGTAGCGAACGAGCAGGCGTCGCAGGAATGGGAACGTGGTGTTCGTGACTGTTGGCTGACCGCCGAGGATGGTGGTTCAGCGGGTCAGGTTGTGGGCGATCACGGCGCAGCCGAGCCAGGCGGCGTTGGCTGCGTAGTGGCCTGATGGGATGTGTTCGGCGGCACCTGCTTTGAGGTCGCGGATGGCGAGTTCGACGACGGCGTGTTCACGATGGAACTGGTCGGCGGCGGCGGTGAGGTCGTCGAGGTTGGTGATGAAGGCGTGGTGTCGCCAGTCGGGCCAGAGTCGTAGCTGTGGATCGGCGAGTCGGGTGCGGCGCACCACGAGGCGCACGGTGCGTCGATCGTTGATCCGTCGACCGCCACCGAGATAGGTGGTTTCAGCGACTTGGGCGTAGCCGCTGGCGGTGTAGTCGATGTCGATCCATGCGTTGTCGGGGATCGACGCGATCGCTGCTTGAACCTTGCGGTTGTGGGTGACCGTGATCGACCAGCGGATCCGATGCCGGTCCAGGGTTCGCAACAGTTCCCATGACCAGAACCCCGAATCGGCACGCACCGTGATCGGGATGGTAGCGCCGGCGCGGCGCACGATCGCGGCGAGTTCGTCGACGAAACGGACCACACCACGCGACGATCCGGCTGAGCCTTTGCGGATCCTCGAGCCGGACTGTCGATCCGCTATATCGACCCGACCAGCAACCGAAGCCTCGGCTCATACATCGGCCGACAGCTGAGCCGCTTACCCGATGGCGCACGTTTCTACGTGCTCCCG
>JANONE010000430.1:0-5928 GCA_031420675.1 Ilumatobacteraceae bacterium
GTCGCCGAGCTTCTTGGTGGCAGCCTGGTCGCGCCGGGTGACGGTGAGTTGGGCGAACGACACGTCGTATCCCAGCGCGTTGGTGGGGCTTGTCGCGAGGCTGTTCTGCTTAGCCCCCTCGGGTGCGTACGGGCTGACCACCTTCACACCTTCGACCGCGTCCACCTGCACGAAGAGGGCCTCCATCGCCGACTTCACCGCTGGGTCGTTGTTGCCCTGCTCGGCGGTGAACACGATCGAGCCGGGGAAGCCGGCGTCTTCCTTGCTGCCGGCGTTGGTGAACGCGTCCTGCACCTGTTTCGACTCACTGTCGGGCTGGTTGAAGTCGGTGTGGTAGTCGGTGCCGAGCACACCCGACACGACGTTGAGCCCAACAAGGATCGGCACCCAGATGGCGAACACCATGATCCAGCGCTTGCGAAAACTGAACCGCGCGAGCCGAGCGAGCATGTCGGTTTCTCTCCCAGGGGCCATTCGGGTATGGCCGTCGGTTCGCAAGGCTACCGTTGGCCGGATCGACGACCCTCGTGACATTCGCCTCGGTTGGACCGAGGAGGCGGTGGCACATTGGCGCGCGCTCGGGTCGCCGGCGACGACCGGACGGGTGAGCCGCCTCGATCGCGGATGGAGCAGCGTGCTCGTCTCGCTCGCCGAAGCGCCGGTGCGCGTGCGCAACATCGGCGCCGATGTCGCAGTCGGCGACTTCGTGGTCTTCGGCGACGACGGCGAGCGCGTGGAGCACGTCCTCGAACGGCACAGCGCCTTCGTGCGGCGGGCCTCGTTCGAGGGCAACCGCGCCGAGGCGCACACGATTGCCGCCAACATCGATGTCGTCATGCTCATCCACGGCCTCACCTCCCCGCCCAACCAACGCCGTCTGGAGCGCGAACTCGTGCTGGCCTGGGACAGCGGTGCGCGCCCGGTGGTGGTGCTCACCAAGGTCGACCTCGTCGAAGATCCGGCGCCCACGCTGGCGGCGTTGCACGACGTCGCCCCAGGTGTCGACATCCGCGTTGCCAGCGGCATCACCGGCGACGGCGTCGAGGAGTTGCGTCGGTACGCCGCCGACAACGCCACGATCGCGCTGCTCGGTGCCAGCGGTGTGGGCAAGAGCACATTGGTGAACGCGCTCGTGGGGCATGGGCGGATGATCACGGCGGAGGTGCGCGAGGGCGATCAACGCGGCCGCCACACCACCACCGCCTCCGAACTGATTCGATTGGTGGAGGGTGGCTGGCTGGTCGACACGCCCGGCGTGCGGGCGGTGAGCCTGTGGAGCAGCGGCCGTGGGATCGAGCGGGCCTTCGCCGACGTCTTCGAGTTGATGGACCTGTGTCGGTTCCGCAATTGCAAGCACGACGAGGAACCCGATTGCGCGGTCAATGCTGCGGTGGCCGATGGCCGACTGGATCCCAAGCGGCTGGACAGCATGAAGCGGTTGGTGGCAGAGGAGGCGGCGCTGGAAGCCGAGCAGCGCGCGCAGGAGAAGGCCCTCGACAAACGCGGCGTGCGCAAGCCGAGGCCGCCGTCGGGCAAGGCCTGACCCGTACACGAGTGCCGGCCAGCGGTGATTGGCGGTCGCGAAGGCCGATCGTGGGTCAGTCGTGGATCAGTCGTCGGCCGAGGGCAGCGCCGGCCGGTCCAACACCGCGATCGCGCGGTCGAGGCCGGTCCTGGCGAAGCGCTTGCGTAACCGCTCGCTGGTGCACACGAGCATCACGTCGCCCTGCAGCTCGCGGGCACGGCCGGCGGCACCGAGCAGCATGCCCAGGCCGGTGTCATCGAGCGCGGTGACGCCATCAAGATCGACGAGCAGCGTCGTTCCGCCGTGGTGCGAGATGGCGCGCGTGAGCTGGTCGCGGAAGTAGGGCAGTGTGGCGAGGTCGATCTCGCCGCTCACCTGTAGCACGGGCAGGTCACCCAAGACGGTGAGCGAGCAGATGAGTTCCATGGCATGGCGAGGTTACCTGCGATGGCTGGTGCGCTCCCGCTACGGCGGCTCGACCGCCATCGTGACGGTGGCGGTGAGTACCACATCCGGCAGCACGGCGCCGACGAGCGGTAGGTCGGTGTGGTCGGTGAAGCGCACGGTGGCGGTGACCGTGCCGTTGCGTTCGCTGATCTCCACCGACAGCGGCCTCAGCCCGACGGCCCGGTGAGCGGCGGCAGCGCCGGCGCCGGCCGGGTCGGCCGAGACGGCCGCCGCCCGCGCGGCCTCACGTGCCGCCAACTGCACTGCCAACTGATCGCGCCCGATCACCGCTACCTGCACGACACCGAGCAACAGCATGCACACCAACGGCAACGCGAGTGCGAGCTCGACAGTGGCCTGCCCGGCGTCATCGGAGGCAGTGCGCCGGGGCCGGCGGCTCACAGCTTGTCGATGACCGAGTCGATGACTCGGTCGAACAGGCTGCCGATCTTGCCGGCTCCGCCGCCGGTGGTGGCCCAGCCGACCACCAGCAATGCCACCAACGCGGCGCCGAGCAGCACGAGTGCGTATTCGGTGGTGGCTTGACCGTCTTCGTCCTGCGACAGGATCCAAGCGTGAATGCGCGTCATCAATGCGTACATGTGAGACCTCCGAGAGGGATGGTGTGCGCGTAGGTCAGCGGTGAAGCGACGACAGGGCTGCGAGCAGCAAGGGGACGACAGCGAGAAACACGAACGAGGGAAGCGTGCACAACACCAGCGGTATGGACATGCGCACCGGCAGCTGGCGAGCGAGGGTGTCGGCGTGGCGCCGTCGCCGTTGGCGGGCCTCGTCGGCCAGGCGCTCGAGCACTGGCGCGAGCGGCAGGCCGTAGCGTTCGGCGGCGGCGAACGAATCGGCGAGTGGCGCCGCCATCGACCCGAGCAGGGTGGGCAGCGCAACGAGCGCATCGGCGAATCGCTGCCCGGCCTGCGTGCGGGCCGACACCTCCGCAAAGGCAGGGCTCAGCGCTGCCGGAAGGTGTGGCAGCACCGCTTGCAGCGCCGCAGCCGGGAGGTACCCCGCGCGCACGGCCAACACGATCAACTCGATTGCGTCGGGGTAGGCGACCTCAGCGGCCCGGCGATTGCGGCGGCCGGCAGCGCCGCTGGCGATCGTGGCAGGGAGTGGGGCGTGCGGGGCACCCGGCAACAGGCGAACTCGGCGCGGGCGCAGCGCCCACGCAGCCACCAGCACCGCGACCGCTGCGACTGCGCTCACTGTTGCACCATCTTTCATGCCATGGCCTTCCCGACGATGCGACGCATCCACCACCAACCGACCAGGTTGCACGTGCCTCCGATGAGCGCGCTGGCAAGGCCTGTCGTGCTGAGCACGGCGGTTCGGAACGATCGGCTCGTCAGCAAGCTCCAGCCGGCGAATGCCAGCGGTACGCCAGTGAGCACGCGCGCGCTCAGGCGTGCCTGCGCGCTGTAGGCCAACGCCTCGCCGCGGATGGCTGCGCGTTCGCGTAGCAGCGCCGAGGCTGCATCGAGCGTCGCGGCTACCGGCCCGCCCAGCGAATGCGCGGCGGAGATCGCTTGTACGACCACCGCCTCGTTGGGGTCGGCGACCTCCGCAATGGCGAGGGCGGCCAACGTGGCCGAGGGCGAAATCGTCTTACCGTGCGGCTGGTAGCGGGCCAGAGCCTGTTGCAGCGCAACTGCGAGCGAACTACCTGTACGCACCTCGGCCGCCACACCGTCGAGCACGGCCGCCCACTCGTCGGCGGTTGGAGCACGCGGCCTGGACCGGCGAAAGTGGTGCCCTGGAGCGCGACCACGGGTGGCGACCAGGCGTGGCCGGGCCCACACCGCCACCACGAACACGAGTGCGGTAGCAGCGAGTGCGCTCATCGTCGGCCCCGCTGAAGGACGCCCGTCACGTTGTCGCCGCGCGCCAGCGCCCGCACCCCGAACGCGGGAGCTGATCCGCAGGCTTCGATCCGCGAGCCGCTCGCCGAGCGCGCTGCCCCGACGATCTGCCCGTCGACCATGACCTCGGCCACCTCGGCCACGCACCGAGTGCCATCGGCTCTCCGCACCACGTGGACCACTGCATCGATCGCCCGCGCCACGTGTTGGTGCACGGCAGCCAGCGGCCAGTTGCCCACCTCGTGGAGCACCAGCGAGGCGAGCCGTTCCAACGCGTCGACGGCGCTGTTGGCATGCATGGTTGCCAGTGATCCGTCGTGGCCAGTGTTCAACGCCTGCAGCAGGTGCACGGCTTCGTTGCCGCGTATCTCGCCGACGACCAATCGATCGGGACGCATGCGTAGAGCTGTCCGCAGCAAGTGGGCGAGCGTGATCTCGCCAACACCGTCGGGTGTGGCTTCCCGCGTCTCCAGTCGCACCACGTGCGGATGTGGCAGGCGCAGCTCGGCAACGTCCTCCAGAGTGATCAGTCTGGCTTCTGGCTCCACCTCGCTGGCGAGCGCGTTGAGCAGCGTGGTCTTGCCCGACGAGGTGGCGCCACTGACCAACATGTTGCAACGGCGATGGACGAGCTGGCGCAACAACGCGGTCACCGCAGGAGAGGCGAACTGCTCCAGCGGCACGGGAAGCGCGCTGAAGCGGCGAATGGTGAGGCAGGGCCCATCGACAGCAACAGGCGCAACCACCGCACACAACCGCGAGCCGTCGGCCAGTCGTGCATCCACCGTCGGATGGGTGCGATCCAGGCGGCGACCGAGGGGCGTGAGGATGTGCTCGATGGCCGCCAGCAGAGTGGCAGGGCGGATGCGGCCGACGTGCTCCAACCGCCCTTTGCGTTCGATCCAGACATCGCTGCCACCGTTGACCATCACCTCGTTGATGGTCGGGTCGCGCAGCCAACGCTCGAGCCCACCTAGTGGTGATTGTTCTGCGACGAGGTCGATCATGCGGCGTTCCGCAACGAGTGGGCCAGGGAGCGAGGCAGGCGAGCTGCCAGCAAGCCGGCGTCCACGGCGCGGGCCACCGCAGGGTCGTATTGCAGCTCGGCCACCACCGGCGCGCCGAGCGATCGCTCCACATCGCGTGCAGTGAGCGCGCGCCCCGGCTCGCCGACCAGCACGATGCCCGTCGGTTGCACGCCCGTGGCGACCGCGCGTCGCAGCGCGAGGTAGCACGGCCTGGTCACCAGCAGGTTGTGCGTCGCAGCGGCGACCAGCTCGGGAGGAGGCACGCCCGTCCCCGCATCGATCACCACCTCCGCGTGCCCAGCCAACGCCGCTGCGAGTTCGCCGAAGCGGTCGTGCCCGACGGCGATGCTGCCCCGTGAGAGCAGTCGCAAGGTGTCGGTGGCAGCGATGGCCAGGCGATGCAGCGCGGCTGCGTCGGACGTGGGCGAAGCCAACCAGTCGGCCACGCCCGGGCCGCTCGGTTCGGCGAGGCCGAGTGCGGCCGGTGAATCACCGGCGAGATCGACGAGCAGCGCCGGGTGTCGATGAGAAAGAACGAGAGCGAGCGCGGCCGACACCACCGTGGTGCCGCTGCCGCCCTTCGCGGACCAGCAGAGAAACATGACCTACCCCCAAGTAGAGAGGGACTGCGACTGGGGGAAGTCAGCGACCGGGGAGTCGAAGCCGACCATACCGACGCTGACGACAGGCACCAACCCGCGCCGCGAATCGTGTTCGCGCGCGGCGCCGTTGCAGAGCAGAGCAGAGCAGGGCAGGGCAGGGCAACTACAGCGTCAGGACGACTGGACTTTCTTCACCGCCACGACGACAAGGGCGATCACGGCTATGAGGAGGATCAAACGCTTCATGACAGCAGCGTACCCAAGGGGGCTACCGTAGAGGGCGGAGGTGTCCGAGCACCTGGTGGGCTCCGCCGCCTTCAAAGCGGTTGGGACGAGCGATCCTCGTCCGGCGGGTTCGATTCCCGTCCACCTCCGCCACATGACGACATGGACCTCAATCTGTTCGTCGAGACCGGTGTCGCACTACATGAGGTGGTCACTGGCGGTCTTCG
>JANONE010000431.1:0-12551 GCA_031420675.1 Ilumatobacteraceae bacterium
TCCACCAGGATCTCCGGCACGCGCGAGAGGTAAGTGGCCTCGGGCCCGCCAATACCCTCCGCTGCAGCCGCGACCGGCGCCGAGCCGGCCTCGGGGGCGACGTCGTCGAAGGTGGGCATCTCCATGCCCGGTTTCCAGTACTGATACAGATCGCGCACGACGTCGCCGAGACCCTGGCTGTCCGAGCCGTTGGCCAGATCGACCGTGATCATGTTGCCGTACACGTGGACCGTTGCGACCTTGCCGGTGGACAGCAGGTTGCGGGCCAACGCCGCGGCCGGCCGGGTGCCGACTGCCTCGGCGACCGAGTGGAACACCTCGTGCCCCATGCCCGTCAGGTTGCGGTTGGCTTCGAAGCGAACCACACCGGGGTTCGAGCTCGCCTTTTCGATGACACCGATCTGTTGACCCATGTGGGGCAGCGTAGTGGCGGTGATCACTCCGACGAAGCCGAGCGGCGAGCGAAGCGCAGCAACCGTCCGGCGCCGACGACGCTCATCAGCCCGGCTGCAACACGACACCGTGCCGCACGGCCCAGGCCGCGATCTCGACACGGCTGGACAGGGCCAATTTCATCAAGATGTTCGACACGTGCACGGCGGCGGTCTTGGGTGAGATGAAGAGCCGCTCTGCCAACTGGCTGTTGGTGAGCCCTTCAGCGATCAGCGCAGCCACCTCACGCTCGCGCGAGGTCAGCTCACCATCGGCGCGGGCACCGCTGCCCCCCAGCCGTCGCACCAATGCTTCCGCACGGTCGCGCCGCCAACCGGGCCAACCACTGAGATCGGCGACTGCCTGCCGGGCGGCGGAGAGAGCACCAACACGATCACCGGCGGCGAGGAGGGCACCTGCCAGGATCGTGCGCAACGACGCGATGCTGGGCAGGTAGAGGGCCGGGTCGGGCTCGCGCAGGACATCGGCCAACGCCACTGCCGCTCCGGCGGGATGGCCTTCGGCGAGCAACAACATCCCTTCGGCGTGGCGACCGAGGAACTGGTGAGAGCGGTGCGACAGCGCCCAGCCGTCGACGAACTGGGCCCGTACCCGCGCAGCCGGCACGCCCGCCTGCAGCGCCGCCTGGACGGTCTCCAGCATGGCCCAGAGCGATTGCGTCTTGTCGGGCAGGAGGGGCATGGAGAGGATGACGGTGAACACGCGCTCGGCGTCGGCTCGGCGGCCTTCCAACGCTGCCGCGACGAGGTGCACTCGATACTCGCCGGCCTGCAATCCGTCGCGTCGCCCGAGCCCGGTCTCCATCTCCTGCACGGCCGCAAGCGCATCGGCGACGAGCCCTTCCTCGATGTGCAGCTCGGCCAACAGCGACCGCTGGTGGCGGTATTCGCCGCTGTCCGCGCCCCAGTGCTGACCTGCCTCGGCAATTGCCTGCCTCATGCCCCGCATGTCGCCGCCGGCCAGGAAGGCTTCGGCCTCCCACATCGCCAACATGCCGGCGCCGAGCTTGTCCAGCCCGCATCGCGCTGATGCCTCGCGGAGCTCGGCGCGTGCCCACGCACCCATCAGGCCGTGCGGCGTGACGACACCGAGGAAGTTGTTGAGCGCGCGACATTCGAGCACGCTGTCGCCCACCTGCCGGGCCAACTCTCTCGCATGCAGCAGCGCCCGCTCGCTGTCGTCGCGCGGCGCGAGGTGTTCCAGCGCCGATGCCCGTTCCACCGATGCCTGCGCTTCCAGCCACTGGTCGCCACCACGGCGGGCATCCGCAAGCGCGCGATCGGCCCACTCCACGGCATCGGCACTACGGTCGGCCAGCATGTGCAACTGTGCCACCGCACCGAGACAACGGCCGCGGGCAAGGCCCTGCGGGAGGGCACCGGCCAAGGTCTCCAGCTGGGCAACGGTGAGGTCGCGCTGATCGGCATCGAGCAACTCGTGGTGCAGGCGAGCGATGAAACGCAACGACTCCACACGCTCCAGATCGGTCACCGCGTTCGTGTTCCACTGCTGCGCGTAGGCGAGTGCTTCGCGGCCGAACTCCAGCCGCCAGGCCGCGTCGGTGGCCACCGCCAGCAACTCCGGGTCGTTGGGCGCCTCGGCGAGTGCCTCGCTCGCCAATCGCAGTGCCTGGAACGACGCGCCTCGATCGAGGTACCGGCGCGCACCTTCACGTGCGATCGCGGGAATCAGCTCGAACTGGCCGGCGCCCAACGCATGCCGCGCGAGCGCGGCGTGATCGGGCTCGGCGAGCGCCTTCAAGGCGGCGAGCGATCGCTCGTGCAGACGTCGGCGTTCGCGACCCAGCAGCTGCTGTTGCACCGCATCGGCCACCAGCGCATGACCGAACCAGAACGTGTCGTCCTCCGGCTCGACCACGATGCCCTGCGTCGCAAGGCTGCGCAGCGCCGGCAGCAGGCGGTGATCGGTGAGCTCGCAGACGTCGAGCAGGATCTCGAAAGGCGCCGGGTCGCCGAACACCGCCAGCGCATCGATCACGCGGCGCTCGTCCGGCGGCAAGCCACCGAGCTGCTGGCGGACCGCTTCGTCGAGCGACCAGGGCAGCTGTGCGGTCTTCAGATCGTCGATGCACGCGTCGGGCCCGCAGCACCGAACGAGCTCCTCGACCACGAACGGAATCCCTCCGCTGCGCCGGTAGACGGCCTCCACGGCGCCAGACGATGGCGGCGCGTTGCCGATCGCCGCGAGCAGCGCCGCAACTTCCCCTCGATCGAGTCGTTCCAGCCGGATCTGTTCGACGTTGTGCTGGCGCTCCAGGCGTAGCACCAGTTCGCCGCCGGGAGCCTTGCGCGAGAGGTCATTGCCCCGGTAGCTGCCGACGATGATGAGTTGCGGCCACGGCTGCATGCACATCTGTTCGAGGAAGTGAGCGCTGTCGGCGTCGGCCCAGTGCAGATCTTCCACGACCAGCAGCGTTCGGCCGACGGCGATCGCCGCTTCCAACAGCGCGCGGGCTGCCGCCGGCGGGTTGTCGCCAGGAGGGCAGAGTTGCCCGATGACGTCGAAGGGGCGGCCCATCGAGCCCGGGCGAGCTTGGGCGGTGAGCACGGTCACGTCGGCGGGGAGAGCATCGATGAACTCGCGCAGCAGGCGGGTCTTGCCGATGCCGGCTTCGCCCGCGACGAGCGCCATCTCCGGTCCGTCGGATGACGCTACTTCGGCGGCCTCGACCAAGCCGAGCAGTCGGCTGAGCATTGTGTGGCGGCCGATCATCACCGGCGACAGGCCCGTTCGCCCTCGCAGCATGGTATGAACGCTACTGCGGATGAGGGCCGGGCCCGACGGTGTTGTGCCCGCTGGGCCCGGCCCTGAACTGCTCACGCAACGTGGGATTCGCTCGGGGAGGTGCGAGCCGAAGTCGTGGGCAGTTTGATCGCGGTGCCGCTGCCGGCTACCGGCCCGGTCATCGGGCTGCGGTAGAGGCGGTGGCGGCGCTCGGCGCGGACCTGTATCTCCGACCGGCGCTGGCGGGCGATTTCGGCGATGAGAAAGGTGTTGCTGAACATGACAGGCGTCCTTCGAGGGTGCTTTCGACACTTGCAGTGTGCGCCTCTGGGGGTCGCCACCACATCCGTCGAACGACGTATTTCCGCTCCGGGAAAGGCGCTCACGGCCTAGGTATGTCGCCCGTCACACCCGATGCTGGTTATTCGGCGAAGGCGTCGATCATCGCCTGCACATCGCCCAACGGGTACAGGATCGGGCAGGTGCAGCCGTGGTCGATGTACTCCTGCACCTTCACCTTGGCCTCGGCGGGGGTGCCGCTGGCCGTCAGCATCTGCACGATCTCATCGGGCACCAGCTTGCTCGCAGCCTCCACCTGCTCGTGGGTGGCCGGCCAGGTGAGTACCTCGCCCACCTTGTCGAGCAAGCTCTGCGGCACGCCCGACGCCTTCATGATGTGCGGCTGCTGGCCGAGGTACTGGGTGACCATCATGCGCGCCATGTCCAGCGCCGTTTGGCGATCCTCGTGCACGCTGCACACGACCAACTGCGGTCGGTCGATGTCGTCGATGCTGCGGCCGGCCTTCGCGGCTCCGGCAGCCAAGGCCTCCATCGCCCGCTGGTTGTAGTCGGGCGAGACGAGGTAGTTCAGCACTGCGCCGTCTGCGATCTCGCCCGCAAGTTCCATCATCTGCATGCCGGTTGCACCGATGTAGATGGGCACGTCCTTCGGGCGGCGCTCTTGGTACACGTAGTCCAGCTCCACACCGTCGAGGTGCACGTAGACGCCGTCGAAGGTGACCGTTTCGTTGTGCAACAGGGCGCGTACGACGGTGACGATCTCGCGCATGACCGTGAGCGGGCGAGCACGCTCGATACCGACCTTGGCGGCCAGCGGATCCCACCACGCCCCGATGCCGAGGATCACGCGGCCGGGGGCCAGGTCGTCGAGCGTGCTGAAGGTGGCGGCGAGCCGGGCCGGGTTCCGGGTCCAACAATCGACCACACCGGAGGCGATCTTGATGTGGTCGGTGACGCTCGCGAACGCAGCCATCGGCACCGTTGCCTCGCGCACCAGCCGGCTCTCCGCCTGCCAGACGGCATGGAAGCCCTTGGCCTCGGCGTACTGCGCGATGGCCATGCCCTCGCGAATCGGGTGCGCATCCTGCAGGTAGACGGCCATCGGCGTGCTCATGGACGCGACGTTAGTCCGTTAACAATTCGTACATCGCCGCTACCCCTGACGCGTTTCGACGAGTTTCGGCTACAGCCGGGCGAACAACCGCTGCGCTTGTTCGGCCGCTTTGGCGCGTACTTCGACGACGTCGACCCGCGTCGGCAGTCCGTCGCGCAACAGCACTTCGCCGTCCACTTCCACCTGCAGCGCACGTACCCCCGGGGTGAAGGCCACGTGCCATGCACTGTCGACGTGGTCGTAGTTCCACGTGACTTGGTCGTGGCGGGCCTCGGGGAAAAGCCCATAGCCGTTGTCCAACCACTGCCAGACGGTGTCGGGCGTGGCGAGCACGTCGTCGTTGCGAAGGCAAACGTACGCCAGCCGCGCTTCCTCCAGCATGTCGGCGCCGATGCCATCGGTGCCCAGCACGATCGGGTTCGGCCGCGCCGCCGGCCTCGCATAGCCGACCGAGTTGTTCATGTTGCTGCGCGGGTTGTGGGCGATCGTGCCCGGCAGTTCGCGGTCGAGGTACACGCAATGCACGAGGTGCCAATCGTCGCGCGCAAGCATGTCCAACCGTTCCCCCGAGTCGGCGTCGGCGGGCCCTTCCGCGACGTGGATGTGCACTCCCACCCCGAGGTCGGCGGCGAGCCCGGCCGCAGCGTGCAGCGTGTCGTCGGTGCACGTGAACGCGGCGTGCACGCCAACCATGCCACGACCGCCCGCGCGCAGGAACCGTTCGTTCTCCGCCAGGCCGCGGTGCGCCCCCTCGGCACCGTGGCGATCGGTGACGCCGTATGCGAGGTTGGTGCGCACCCCCACTTCGGCGCATGCGTCGGCGATGAGGGTGAGGCTGCCCTCGATGGCCGACGGCGACTCGTGGTGGTCGACGATCGCGGTGGTGCCGCACTGCAGCGCCTCGACGGCGCCGAGCATTGCCGACCAGCGAATCATCTCCGGGTCGAGGGCGACATCGAGCCGCCACCAGATCTGCTCGAGGATCTCGATGAACTTCGTCGGCCGCTGTGGCGGCGGCGGCATGCCACGCGCCAACGCCGAGTAGAGGTGGTGGTGGCTGCAGACCATGCCCGGCGTGACGGCGCTCATCGATTGGCACCGTAGCGCGAGCCGTGAGCTTTGCAGGCGGAAAAGCGGCTGATGCGGAGCGCCAACTATGCTGCGGCAACCCGTTGATCGGCAGCGGAGACAGGCAGGTTCACGTGTCGTTCGGCAAGGTCGCAGTACTCGGTCTCGGCAAGGTTGGCCTGCTGGCTGCAACCTTTCTCCACGAGGCCGGTTTCGAGGTCACGGGCATCGATCAACGGCCGGCGAAGCATCCGACCTCCTTCCCGACCCGTACCGCAGATCTCATCCATGCTGCCAGCCTCAGGAGCGAGTTGGCAGGTTTCGAAGCGGTGCTGTCGTGCCTGCCGTACCACCTCAACTGCGCCATCGCCGAGACCGCTCACGCGCTCGGCATCCACTACTTCGACCTCACCGAAGACGTGCACACCACGAAGCGGATCGTCGAGCTGAGCGAGACCTCCGCCGGCCTCATGGCTCCCCAGTGCGGGCTGGCCCCAGGTTTCGTCGCCATCGTCGCCGCCTCACAGGTCGAATCCTTCGACGTCTGCCGCTCGATCCGCATGCGCGTGGGCGCATTGCCCCAGCACCCCACCGGGCTGCTCGGCTACGCATTCAACTGGTCGCCCGAGGGTGTGGTGAACGAGTACCTCAACGATTGCGAGGTGCTCGAGGAAGGCGAGCGTAAGTGGGTCTCGGCGATGGAGTGGCGCGAGATCCTCTACGTCGGAGGCACACAACTGGAGGCCTTCACCACATCAGGCGGGCTGGGCACCATGTGCGACACGTATCACGGCCGCGTCGCCAACATCGACTACAAGACGATCCGCTACCCGGGCCACATGGACCTGATGAACTTCTTCTTCCACGAACTGCTCATGCGCGAGCGTCGGGGCCTGGCGGGCGAGATCCTCACGAACGCCAAACCGCCGGTCGGCGACGATGTCGTGTTCGTGCACGTGTCGTCGGAAGGGACCATCGATGGCCACCTTCGGCGGCTCGAGTTCGTTCGGTCGTACCTGCCCAAGATGGTGGCCGGTGCCCGCAGCACCGCCATTGCATGGACGACTGCCGGCTCGGTGGCGGCGGTCATCGAAATGGTTCGCGACGGGGCTCTCCCCCGGCGTGGCCTGCTGAAGCAGGAGGAGATCCCTTTTGCCGCGTTCCTGGCCACTCCCACCGGAAGGTTGTTCGCCGAGTAGCGATCAGAGCGAGGCGTAGACCGCGTCGATCAGTGCCCGGTTGCGGGTGCTCTGCCAACGCGGGATGACGTGGTTCATCACGTAGCCGAAACCGACCCCGGCATCGGGGTCGCCGAAACCGAGTGAACCCCCGGTACCGAAGTGGCCGAAGCTGCGTGGGTTGGTGCCCAGTGGCCGGCGCGCGGACGTGGGCACGAAGCCGAGGCCGAACGACACATCCTCGCCCAGCACCGGGCACGGCCCTTCCGACTGCACACGAGTGGCTTCCGCGAGCAGGTCCGACGACAGCAACCGACCCGGCTCGATCACGGCCGAGTACAACTTCGCGAGGCCTGTCGCGGTGCCGTGCCCGTTGGTGGACGGGACCTGCGCACTGCGCCACTCAGCGGAGTTGACGACGCCGTTCGAGGAGTAGCCGGGTGGATTGAAGTAGCCGAGCGCAAGCATCAACGGCTCGCCGGAGAGCGTGTCGAGATCGACGTTGCCGATCGGGTTGGGGGGCGCCCAGATCACCTGTGCGCATCGCCGCTGCTCGCCGGCCGAGAGGCCCCACCGTATGTCGGCTTGGAGAGGCGCAGTGAGTGCCCGCAGGCGGGCTCCAGGCATCTCACCGCTCACCCGGCGCACGATTTCGCCCACCAGATGCCCGTAGGTGTTTGTGTGATAGATGTGCCGCGATCCAGGTTCGAACCACGGCTCGGTGGCGGCCAGCGCGTGTGTCATGCGCTGCCAGTCCCCCAGGTCGTCGTTGGTCAGCCGTTCACGAATCGCCGGCACGCCCGCTCGGTGGCTGAGCGCGTGACGGACCGTTGCGCCCTCCTTCGCGCCGGCCGCGAACTCGGGCCACACGGAGGCGATCGGGTCGTCGAGACCGATCAAGCCTGCATCCACCAGTTGCAGCGCGAGCAGGGCGACGATCGCCTTTCCCACCGAGTAGAAGTTCACCAGCGTGTCGGGCTGCCACAGCCCCCTGCGAGCCTCATCCGTCCAGCCCCCGACGAGGTCGACGACCGCCTCGCCATCCACTCGCACGCAGACTGCCGCGCCCACCTCGCCGCGGTCGGTGAAGTTGCCGATGAACGCCTCGCGCACGCTTGCGAATCGTTGGTCGCAACGTCCACTGACCGGAGGATCCATGCCCGCAGCCTCGCGCACCCACCGCCTGCACCGACGAGCGGGCGGCCGTTCAGTCGTGGCCGTTCAATCGTCGGCGGCTCGACGCCGCATCGGCAAGGTGTTGCGCCACTGGCCATCGACCATGTGGAGGGCCGCGGCCACTGCCCCGGCGGTCGGGACCAGGCCGATCTCGCCGACGCCCTTGATGCCGTATGCCGACTTCGGCTGCGGAACCTCCACCAGCTCCACCTCGATCGGCGGCACGTCCTTCGGGCGCAGGATGCCCAGGCTGCGCAGCGTCATGTTGGTGGGGAACCCACGCTCGTCGCTGGGGAAGTCCTCCGACAGCGCATAGCCGAGACCCATGTGCACCGAACCCTCGATCTGGCCCTCGCACAGGCGTGGGTTCACCGCCTTGCCGACGTCGTGGATGGCGACGACCCTCTCGATCGCGCCGGTCTCGCGATCGGCGATCACGACCTGCGCGGCGAAACCGAACGCGGCATGGATGGTGGGGTTGAGCACAGCCGGATCGCCCAGCTTCTGCGTCCAGTCGACGACGTGCTCGGCGTAGTGATCCACGTCGGGCGCGCAGCCCGCCGCCAATGCGACTGCACATGCCTTCTGCACGCTGGCCGCCACCATCAACGTGCCCCGGCTGCCCGTCGTCTGGCCGAAGCCGAGCGGTCGGGTGGTGTCGACGATGATCTCGATACGCGCAGGGTCGATGCCCAACTCGGTGACGGCCGTTTGCATGGCCACCGTGTGCACACCCTGCCCCATCTCCGTGAAGCCGTGACGCACCTCCACCTTGCCGACCCCACCGGGGTCGGCGGGCGAACGGAAGCGGATGACCGCCGCGCACACCTCGCGCTGGCCATTGCCGAGGCCCGAGTTCTTCAACCCGAGACCCATCCCGACCGCCTTCCCGGCAGCGAGTGCGGCATCGATGTGCGGCTTGGCACGATCGAGGCATTCCTCCGCGCCGCCGGCGCCGTCGTCCATGATCTGGCCGGGGCCCCACACCTCGCCCGGATGGATCACGTTGCGTTTGCGCATTTCCCACCCGCTGATGCCGGCCTGCTCGGCCAGGCGATCCATCACGCCCTCCATCGCGAACTGGGCCTGGTTGGCGCCGAAGCCCCGGAAGGCACCACACACCGGGTTGTTGGTGCGCACGGCCGTGCAGTGCACGTCGATGTTGGGCACCCGGTAGGGGCCACTGGCATGGCCGGCCGCACGCTCCAGCACCTTCATGCCGACGCTCGCGTACGAACCCGAGTCGCCGATTCCACGCACGCGCAGCGCGGTGAGGCGGCCATCGGCATCACAGCCGGCCCAGTACTCCAGGCGCATCGGGTGGCGTTTGGCGTGGATGAGAAAGCTCTCCTCACGCGACAGGGTGCATTTCACCGGCCGCCCCAACAGCCAGGCCGCGAGCGCCGTCTGCCCTTGGTTGCTCATGTCTTCCTTGCCACCGAACGCGCCGCCGTTGGAGACGAGCTCGACCATCACCTGGTCGGTGGTCAACCCGAGCAGTGCCGCGATCTGGTCGCGGTCGTCCCAGACACCTTGCCCGCCGGAGTAGACGTGCAGCCGCATCGCGCCCTCGCTGTCGGTGGGCACGGCCAGCGTGCTCTCCGGTTCGAGGAAGGCGTGCTCGATGCGTTGCGTGTTGAACACCTCGTGCACGACGTGAGCGCTTGCAGCCAACGCCTCGTCGACGTCGCCACGCCCGTATTCGCTGACCGACAGCACGTTGTTCGCCGTGCCGTAGACCGCGATCTCAAGGTCGTCGATGGCGGCCACCGGATCGACGATCGGGCGCAGCACCCCGTACTCCACCTGCACCAGCTTCGCAGCCTCACGGGCCTGCTGCTTGGTCTCGGCCACCACGATGGCCAGCACGTCGCCGGCGAAGGAGGTGCGCTGGCCCTCACCGATGAACACCGGCCAATCCTTGTAGATGATGCCCACGTACTGTTCGCCCGGGATGTCGGCGGCAGTGAATACCGCCACCACGCCGGGGGCGGCGGCGGCCGCGGATGTATCGATGCGGTGGATGTCGGCCCGCACGTGCTCGGTGAGGTGCAGTGCACCGTGCAGCATGCCGGGCACACGGATGTCGTCGATGTAGTCGCGATCGCCGAGGGTCAGCTCAGCGGCTTCGTACTTGGCGCCGCTGGTACCGATGCCGCCGGGCAACGCAGGGTCGACCTTCATGCCCTTGGCAACGGCCTCGATCGCGTCGAGCACCTTCACGTATCCGGTGCAGCGACAGAGGTGCGCGCCGAGGTGGCGGGCCATGTCTTCGCGCTCCAGCGCAGCGCCCTTCTTGTCGATCTGCGCCTTGGCCCGCATCACGATGCCGGGGATGCAGTAACCGCATTGCAGGCCACCGCACGCCGCAAACGCATCGGAGAAACGGGTGCGCTCGGCCTCGTCGACGCCCTCCAGCGTGGTGACCGACCGGCCGGCCACCTTCTCGACCCCGTACGTGCAGGAGATCTGCACCTTGCCGTCGATCATGACCGTGCAGCAACCGCACTGGCCCTGCGGCGAGCAGCCGTCCTTCGCAGAAGTGACGTCGAGTTCCTCGCGGAGCGCAGCGAGCAGATGTGGATGATCGGATCGCACCGAGACCGGTGCGCCGTTGAGGATGAACTCGACCGTCACGTTGACACTTTGTCAAAGGCTGCGCCAGAAAGCGAACGACACCAGATGCTCGCCCGGCGAAGTGTTCGTTCGTCGGCCTGACGTCTGCTGGTTCAGAGCAGCCGGATCAGCGCGGTCAAACCGACCACCACGATGAGCCCACGCAGCATGCGCGGGTCGAGCTTGCGGCCATAGCGAGCGCCGATCTGGCCGCCCACGGTGGAGCCGACCGCGATGACGCCGACCACCTTCCAGTCGACGTTCGTGGTGAGCACGAACACCACCGCGGCAACACTGTTCACGCTCATCGCCAGCACGTTCTTGCACGCGTTGAGACGCTGCAGGTGATCGTCCAGGAAGATGCCGAGCACGGCGACGAGGATGATGCCCTGGGCGGCGCCGAAGTAGCCGCCGTAGACACCGGCGGCAGCGACCAGTGCCTGCAACCCGATGGTGACGTCACCGTGGGCAGCACCGGCGCGCTGGCGACGGGCAGCGAGGCGCCGCGACACGGTGGGTTGGGCCACGACCAACGCGAGCGCGATGACGATGAGCACGATGACCACGCGGCGGAACACGACCGACGGCAGCACCAGCAGCAGCGTCGAGCCGGCGAGGGCACCGACCATCGAGGCCGGTACCAGGCGTCGCAAGCGGGCCGACTGCCCGACAAGCTCTCGTCGGTAGCCGTAGGCGCCGGACAAAGAGCCCGGCACGAGGCCGATGTTGTTGGACACGTTGGCCAGCAGCGGCGGGTACCCCAACGCCACCAGCGTGGGGAACGTGATCAGCGAGCCGGATCCGACGATCGTGTTGATCGTCCCAGCCGCCGTACCCGCGAGCAGGATCGCGATGAAGTCGGTGAGGCGCATGGCGGATCCGTCAGCCGGGCTCGACGATCCCGCGTTGCGACGTGATGCGGCTGTAGACCTCGGGGCGGCGGTAGCGATCGAAATCGAACACCGTGTCCTTGTAGCGGGCGCACCAATCGAGGTCGCAACGGGCCACGATCACTTCGTCATCCGTCGTCAGCGACTGGGCGACGATCTGTCCGCTGGGAGCGACGATCAGCGACTGGCCCAAGGAATCGACGCCTTCCTCCACGCCGCCCTTGGCCACACCCACCACCCAGGTTCCGTTCTGGTACGCACCGCTCTGCATCACGAGGGCGTTGTGGAAGCCCTGCAGGATGTCTTGGCTGGGGTCGGGTACGTAGTGGATGGGCGTGTTGTAGCCGATCAGCACCATCTCGACCCCCTGCAGACCCATCACGCGATACGTCTCGGGCCAGCGACGGTCGTTGCAGATGGCCATACCCACCAGGCCGCCGAACGCACGCCACACGCCGAAGCCGTCGGGACTGGGCTCGAAGTAGTAGCGCTCGGCGTGCTGGAACGGGCGATCGGGTTCGTAGTGCTCGTGGCCCGGGATGTGCGTTTTCCTGTAGGTGGCGACGATGCTGCCGTCGCGCTCGACGAGGGTCTGCACGTTCCAGCGGCGAACAGCGCCGTCGCCGGCGTCGTCGATATGGGCGTAGCCGAGGCAGAAGCCCACGCCCAGCCGCTTGGCCTCGTCGAACAGCGGCTGCGTCGCCGCGTTGGGCATGCTGCGCTCGTACCAGTGATCGGCCTCGGCGATGTCGTCGACAAACCAACGCGGGAAGAAGGTGGTGAGCGCGAGTTCGGGGAACACGACCAGTTCGGCACCCATCGCGTGTGCCTGGTGCAGCATCGTGATCAAGCGTTGGACCACCTGCCCACGCGTGTGCTCCTTCTGGACGGGCCCCATCTGGGCAGCGGCAACGACGAGGTGACGAGGCATTGACAAAACGCTAACCGCCCGGCGAGTGTGCCACCGAGATCGGGTTCGGCTTCCGGTCGCGATCCGTTTCGGCGTTCGAG
>JANONE010000432.1:0-2091 GCA_031420675.1 Ilumatobacteraceae bacterium
CCGCGATCTCCCCGAGGTCACGCCGGACTACGCCATGACAACGCTCGCGCCCGCGTTCGAGCACGCCGGCATGCGCATCACGTCCGCAGACTGGCTCGACGCCGATCAGGTGGCGACGCTCGGCACGACCTGGGCAAAGCGCCTGTCGCACCGCTCGCCCCCGCGTTCTGTCGTGATCGCGGCGATGGTGACGTAACACCCCATCTGCCACGCGGATCTCGAAGGCGGGTATAATTGAGCCATGATGAAGAACCGACTGGCACCGATACCCCCCGGTGCGCTGGCAGAGTTTTGCCACCGTCGCCACATCCGCAAGCTTGCGCTTTTTGGCTCGGTTCTGCGTGCCGACTTCCGTGCAGATAGCGACGTAGATGTGCTCGTTGAGTTCGAGCCCGGCCACACACCCGGGCTCGCGTTTTTCGAAATCGAGGCCGAGCTCTCGAAGCTGCTTGACCGCCGGGTTGACTTGAATACGCCGCAGTTCCTCAGTCCCCGAATCAGAGCCCGCGTGGAAGCCGAGGCGGAGGTTCTGGTTGGCACCGCGTGACCATGAGCGGTTGATCCACATGCTCGCCGCCGCGCGGCGAGCTATCTCGCTCACTGAGGGTCGCTCACGAAGCGATTTGGACGAAGACGATGTAGTTGTCCTTGCGCTCACGCGCCTGCTTGAGATCTTGGGTGAAGCAGCGAAGAGCGTCTCGCCCGAGACGAAGGCAATGCACCCCCATGTGCCATGGCCTCAAATGGCTGCCACACGGGATCGGATCATCCACGGATACTTCAGCATCGACTTGGACATCGTCTGGCAGATCGTGCGCCACGACCTGCCGCCCGTCGTCGCCACGCTCGAAGGCATGGCACTGGACGAAGACCTCTAACGTCCAACCTCCACCCACTCCCTCCTGACACTATTCGTCAGCAGACCGCCACCGAACACGCGTGCTACAATGGAGGCTCGGAGCCGCGCACCGCTTCCACGCGCAGCGCTACCCGACTAACCTCTAACATCCAAACTTCAGGAGACGCCCGACGTGCTCGACGCCATCATCGTCAAAGGCGCCCGCGAACATAATCTCAAGGACATCGACGTCTCGATTCCACGGGACAAGCTTGTCGTCATCACCGGCCTCTCCGGCTCCGGTAAGTCGTCGCTCGCCTTCGACACGATCTACGCCGAAGGTCAGCGCCGTTATGTGGAGTCGCTGTCCGCTTACGCGCGCCAGTTCCTCGGCCAGATGGAGAAGCCGGACGTCGACTACATCGAGGGCCTCTCGCCGGCGATTTCGATCGACCAGAAGGGCGCGAGCCACAACCCGCGCTCGACCGTCGGCACCGTCACCGAGATCTACGACTACCTGCGCCTGCTCTACGCGCGCGCCGGCACGCCGCACTGCCCCGTCTGCGGCCGCCCCATCGAGCGCCAGACGGTGCAGCAGATCGTCGACACCATCCTCGCTATCGAGCCTGGCAAGAAGCTGATGATCCTCTCGCCGATCATCCGCGACCGGAAGGGCGAGCACCTGCACATCTTCGAAGACGCCCGCCGCGCCGGGTACGTGCGCGTCCGCGTCGACGGCCGCACCCGCGATCTCGGCGAAGAGATCACGCTCGACAAGAAGAAGAAGCACACGATCGAAGTCGTCGTCGACCGGCTAATCACGGAAGCCCCGACAGACGCCAGCGCAGCACATTCCGGCACGCTGGCCGACACGCAGGGCGAGTCGACCGCATCCAGCGCCAGCCGTCTCGCCGACAGCGTCGAGCAGGCGCTGAAGCTCGGCGGCGGTACGGTGCTCGTCGATGTCGAGGGTGAGGGCGAGCGGATGTACTCCGAGCATTACGCCTGCGCGTTCGACGGCACGAACATCGGCGAGATCGCGCCGCGCAACTTCAGTTTCAACTCGCCGCACGGCGCCTGCCCTGAGTGCACCGGTCTCGGCGTGAAGATGGAACTCGACGAAACGCTCGTCATCCCGAACCGCGCCATCTCGATTGAAGACGGAGCCATCGCGCCCTGGTCGCGCGCCGCCGCGACGAGTACGTGGTACTTCCGCATGCTGCAGGCGCTGGCCAAGAAGCACGGCTTCAAAC
>JANONE010000433.1:0-5429 GCA_031420675.1 Ilumatobacteraceae bacterium
ACAGTGATCCGTGTCGCGCGGGCGCGGTAGGTTGCGCCGATGCAGAGCGAAGACATCGAGTACTTCATCGACGACGTGCGTTACGTGGGCCATCTCGCTGTTCCCGACGGCGACGGGCTGCGGCCTGCCGTGCTGGTGTGCCACGAGGGGCCCGGCCTCACCGATCATGCCCGCGAGCGAGCGCGGCGACTGGCCGCGGAGCTCGGTTTCGTGGCGTTCGCGCTCGACTACCACGGTGACGGCAAGCCGCTGCCGGCCGATGAGGTGTGGCCGAAGCTCAGCCTGCTGATGGGAGATCAGGCGTTGACACGCAAACGGGCACAGACGGCCCTCGACCTGCTCCTGGCCCACCCTCGCGCTGACCGCAATCGGGTGGGGGCGATGGGCTTCTGCTTCGGGGGCACGATGGCGCTTGAGCTCGGCCGCTCCGGTGCGGCAGTACACGCGATCGTCGGCTTCCACAGCGGCCTGAGCAATACCAATCCGGCCGACGCAGCGAACATCACCGGCAAGGTGCTGGTATGCATCGGAGTCGATGATCCGATCATCCCGCCGGAGCAACGGGCGGCGTTCGAGCAGGAGATGAACGCCGGCGGGGTCGATTGGCAGATGATCCTCTACAGCCGTGCCGGCCACAGCTTCACCAACAAGTCCGCCGATGGCAGCCGGCCAGGATTCCAGTACCACGAACTCAGCGACCAGCGGTCGTGGCAGGCCATGGTCGACTTCTTCCACGAGGTCTTCGCTCAGTCCCAGTGACGAGACCTCAAGACAGCACGAAGTCGGCCGCATCGGCCTGCTTGGTACGTTGCCAGTACTCGAGCAGGGTGAACGGCCAGTTCTGCGAGACGCGCCCGAGGTCGTTCTTGTACCAACTGCTCACCGAGCTCCAGCCCCAGGCCATGGCGAGGTTCTCCGCGTCGACACGCTCGTTGAACTCGTCGTGCACCTCGCGGCGAACCTCGATCGAGGAAGCGTCGCCGGCCAGCAGCAGTTCGACCAGGCTGAGGATGTAGCGCACCCCGCACTCACTGAAGTAGACGATGCTGCCGTTGATCACGATGTTCGTGTTCGGTCCGTACAGGCAGAAGAAGTTGGGGAAGCCAGGGATCGCGACGCCGAGGTAGGCCCGAGCGTCACCGGCCCATTGCTCGTGCAGGTCGACACCGTTGCGGCCCTTCACCCTCATCGGGGTGAGGAACTTCGAGGCCTCGTAGCCGGTGCCGTAGAGCAGCACGTCGGCCGCGTGCACGGTGCCGTCAGCCATTTCCACGCCCGTCGGCGTGATGCGCGCAATCCGATCGGTGACGAGTTGCACGTTGGGCCGTTTCAGCGTGCGCGCCCACACACCGTTGTCGCGCACCATCCGCTTCGCCCCCACCGGGTAGTTCGGTACGACCTTGCCGAGCAGGTCGGGGCGATCACCGAACTCAGCCTTGAAGTACTCCACCAGCAGCTGGCGACCGAACTCGCTGATCATGCTCACCGAACTGCCATCGCTGTGCCAAGTGGGGTCCACACGCACGCCTGCCAGCGCACCGTCGCCCATTCGCCAGAAGATTGCGAAGCGGTTGAACTCGCTGTAGCTCGGCACGTGCCGGTACAGCCACTTGCGGCCCTCTGCAACGGCCTCGTGGTAGTCAGGGGTGGGGGCCAGCCACGGCGCTGTGCGCTGAGTGATCACGAGATCAGCGGCAGCTTCCGCCACGTGCGGCAGGAACTGCAGCGCGCTCGCGCCGGTGCCGATGCAGACCACCTTCTTCCCGCTGAGCGAGATGTCCGACCGCCATTGGGCCGAGTGCATCGTCTCGCCCTCGAACGAACCGAATCCCTCGATCTCGGTGGGGAACCTGGGGCGGTTCAGTTGGCCGACCGCACTGATGACGATGTTGGCCGTGATCTCGTGCGCAATGCCATGTGCATCGGTGTATCGAACCGCCCAACGTCGCGAGTCGTCGTCCCACTCGGCGCCGTTCACCGTGCAGCCGAGGCGCGCGTGACGGCGCACGTCGAACGCCTCAGCGCAGTTGCGGAAGTAGGCGTGCAGCACGTCTTGCGAGCTGTAGTGCAGCGGCCAATCGTGGCGCTGGGCGAACGAGTAGCTGTAGTTGTGGTTCGGGTTGTCGACCCGACAGCCGGGGTAAGCGGCTTCGTACCAGGTACCGCCGACATCGTCGTTCTTGTCGAGGATCGTGAACGGCACCCCGGCTTGCTGCAGCCGATGCGCGGCCAGGATGCCAGACATGCCGGCGCCGATGATCACCACCTTGATGTCGGCACCGGCGGCCAGCGCGTCCACGTGCCAGGCGGGTGCACGACGATCCTCACCCTTGTAGGCGAGCTCTTCCTCGAGCAGCGGCAGGTACTCGGCCATACCGGTTCCGCCGACCGTGTGCTCCATCATCTGCAGCAGTTCGGCATCGCCCGGCGCAGGCGCTGGCACGCAACCCGCATCGCGGTAACGAACCAGCGCTTCCAGCGCCAGCGACCTGATATGGGACTGCTGCTCGTCGGAGTACCCGCTGAGCGGCAGGTTCAGCATGAGCGGGTCGGGGCGCAGCCCTGCGCGCAGCAGCGTCAAGTCACCCGTCAGGTACGCCAGCGCCGGCAGCAGCGGCGCCAGTTCTGCCTCGTGCAGCGCAGCAGCGATCTGTTCGTCGGTCTCGGTGATCGGCGCCACTCCCGACACGAACGGGCTCGGCGACGATGCAGCATCGATGGCGGTCATCAGCGTCCTGAGCCTTCCGAGACGCCCTTTGGCGCCCGCTGGCTCATGAACCCGAACATGTATCCCGCCACGCGGCGCATCTGGATCTCCTCGGCGCCCTCGGTGATCCGGTACCGACGATGGTGCCGGTAGATGTGCTCGAAGGGCTTGTGGCGCGAGTACCCCAAACCGCCGTGCACCTGCATCGCACGATCGGCGGCCTCGCAACACAGCCTGTTCGACCAGTAGTTGCACATGCTCACTTTTTCGCTCTGGCTGAAGGCGCCGTCGCGGTCCATGTGCCACGCGGTCTTGTGGATGAGCGCGCGCAGCATCTCGCACTGCGTCTGCAGCTCGACCAACGGGAACTGGATGGCCTGGTTGCTGGCCAAAGGCTTGCCGAACGGCTTGCGCTCCCGCGCGTACTTCACCGACTCATCGATGCAGAATTGGGCGGCGCCCAGTGAGGAGGCGGCCTGGCGGATGCGGTTCTCGTTGAAGAAGTGCTGCACCACCTGCAGGCCCGTGCCCTCACCCCCGAAGATCGCGCTGTGCGGTACGCGCACCTCGGTGAGCCGTATGTGCGCGTGGTCGGTGGGCATGTTGAACGTCCACAGGTACTCCAGCACCTCGAAGCCCGGGCTCTGGGTCGGCACGAGGAACGCCGTGATGCCCCCACCGTCACCGGCTTTCCCGCTGGTGCGGGCCATGATCATGTCGTACTGCGCGCGATGGATGCCGGTGTTCCAGGTCTTCTCGCCGTTGATCACCCATTCGTCGCCGTCGCGCACCGCGGTGGTCTCCATGTGGGTGGCATCGCTGCCGTGGTTGGGCTCCGTGATGCCGAACGCGAAGCCGCGTGTGCCCTCGGCCAGCGGGTCGATCCACTCTGCCTTCTGCTCGTCGGTGCCGTAGGCGATCATCAGCAACAGGCCCACGTTGTTGCCGACGACACTGTGTTCGTTCTGCAGGTCGTTGTGCAGGCCGAGTCCCTTGCGGGCGAGATGTTCGCGGATCACGGCCATCCCGAGGTTGGTGCCATTGCGACCGCCGAACTCCTCTGCCAGTGGGTACCGATAGAAGCCTGCTTCGTCGGCCAGCCGCCTCGCCCTGTGCAAAAGGGCCTCCCACTCGCCGTTGGGCAGGCCGCCTCGCTCCCAATCGGTGCGCGCATCCTCGCGCCGGTGATCGAAGAAACGAATGTTGTCGTCCTGCTCCTCGAGGGGCTTGATCACCCGTTCGATGAACACGTCGAGTTCGGCGAGGAGGTCGAGGAGGTCTTGCGGCAAGTCGAAGTCCATCGCGAGAGCATTCACCCTTCGATGCGTCGACGGCGAAGCGAAAGCCGTCAGTGTCGATTCCGAACCCCCCTTGCTACCGACGACGGCGGCAGGTGATCACGAGCGAGTCACCGTCGCGCACGACGTCGATCTCCTGCGCCAACTCCCTGACGATGCCAAGGCCTCGGCCCGACGGCTGCGACGCGGCCGCCACCGTCCATGACGCTGGATCGAGCGGTGGCATGCGTCTCGAAATGCCGCTCCGAATCGTCAGGACGAGCCACGCCGCGTCGGCCACATCCACATGGACCGCGACGTCGCCACCGTCACCGTGCTCGACAGCGTTGGCCACCAGTTCGCTGACGATGAGCTCGAACTCCCCGATGGCCGACTGGTCCAGCTGCGCCCGGCGAAGTACCCCGCTCACGAACTCCCGAGCGCCGCTCGCACTGGAAGGTGCAGAGGGGAACCGCCGGCGGACATCACTCGACGGCCCGGTCACATCGACCACTCGCCTGTGCAGTGGCTGATGGGGGTGAGCATCATGAATTCCCGCTTCTGCGACGGATCGGTCGTACCCGAGGCTATCTCGTGGCCAACTCGCGAAATGGTGATCCGTTTCGGCCGAGCCGCCGGCTGATGGGTGGTTGTGGTTGGCAGACCTCCTCGAGGAGACCGGCGATGCTTCTTCCGACCGTCGGCCATGCCATCTCGCTCGCCAGCCGTTGGGCCGCACTGCGCGCCGCAGACTGCGCCGGACCGTCCTCGAGTAGCTCGAGCATCGCAGCACCGAAGGCCCCGGCGTCATCGAAGTCGACCAGCTTCCCGGCGCCGCCGGCGAGGACGTCCTTCGCGTAACGGTACGGCGTGGAGACGACTGGGCACCCGGCTGCAAGGGCGAACGTGAGCGCGCCCGACACGATCTGGTCGCAACCGACGTACGGTGTGCAGAAGACCTCCGTGATCGAGAGCACCTCGGCAAGTTCCGTGACCGTCAGAAATCGGTCGAGAAACAGGACGTTGTCGGCCAATCCCAGGCGGTCAACGAGTTCGTTGAGGCGGACGCGGTACTCCTCTCCGGAATGACGTTGCACTTCGGGATGCGTGCGGCCGGCGACCACGTAGGTCGCCCGCGGCTCGACGGCCACCACATCGGCCAAAGCGGCGATGGCGAGTTCGATGCCCTTCCCCGGTGACAGCAGCCCGAATGTCGAGAACACGCGTCGGTCATCCTCGATCCCGAACCGCCGACGGACAGCCGCTGGGTCGCGCGTCTCGTACAGCTCGATCGGGGCGCCGTGCGGAACCACACGAATTCGGGCGGGATCGACCAACTGCTTCTCGATGAGCAGTTGCCGAGCCGTCGCCGTGAACACGGTGACCGCAGCGACCCGGCGGAGCAGCCGGCGGAGCACCTGCCGCTGCCGCCAGGTGTGGCGCGC
>JANONE010000434.1:0-5875 GCA_031420675.1 Ilumatobacteraceae bacterium
CCAGGTCGGCGCCGTGCTCGACGTTGGCGAGGAGTGCGGGCAGCACGGCCGGGTCGTGCGACAGGTCGGCGTCCATCTGCACGCAGATCTCGGCACCCTCGTCGATGGCCTTGCGCAGGCCGGCGCGGTATGCGTTGCCCAACCCGCGCTTCCCAGTGCGCCGCAAGACACTGATGTGGCCCAACTCGCGACCCAGCGCGTCGGCCTTGTCGGCGGTGCCATCGGGGCTGCCATCATCCACGACGAGGACCTGCACCTCGGGTGCGGCGGCCAACACCTCGCGGATCACCCGCTCGATGTTCTCGATCTCGTTGTACGTCGGAATGACCACGGTGGCACGCACGCACGGCCAGCCTACTGCGCTGTGCGCGAACGTCCCGGGCGTCGGCGCCATCCCTCCGACCCACCGGTCCGGCTCGATCTCAGGGGCAGCTCAACATTCGGGTGCCGTTACGCTGGCGGCGTGACCGACCAGGAACGGCCTCTCTCCGCACTGCCCTCCCCCGTTGCCCGGGTGGCGGCCTTCGTCGCGATCCTCGTCGGCGGTTTCGCCGGCGGGCTCATCGGCTACACGCTGGTCAAGCTGCAGTGCCACGGTTCGTGCGCGTCGCCCAAGGGCATCGGCACGCTGGTCGGTGCGCTCATCGCCGCCGGCGGGATGAGCGTGGTGGCGGTGCTCGTGCTGCGTGCCGTCGGCGAGTGGCGCCAGGTCGAGCAGCGCGAGACGTCAGGCCGCGACTGATGTCGCCCGACAACGCCGAACTGTTGCAACTCGCCACCGACCTGGCGGTCAGAGCCGGGCGCGCTGCTCGTGACGGCCGCGCCGAGCGCGGCGTCTCGGCAACCTCCACGAAATCGTCGTCCACCGACATGGTCACCGAGTTCGACAGGGCCAGCGAGGCTCTGATCGTCAGCGGCATCCTCGGCGCCCGACCCGACGACGCGATCGTGGGCGAGGAAGGCACCAACACACCCGGCATCAGCGGCGTCGACTGGCTGATCGATCCCATCGACGGCACCACCAACTTCCTCTACGGCCTCCCGGGTTGGGCCGTGTCCATCGCCGCCCGCACGGTGGCCGGCACGCAGGTGGGCGTGGTCTACGTGCCGGCCACCGACGAACTGTTCACCGCTATCGCCGGCTGCGGCGCGCAGCTGAACGGGCACGCGATCGGTTGCAGCGCCACCGACGACCTTGCACTTGCCCTGGTGGCCACCGGCTTCAGCTACCTACCCGAGCGCCGCGCACTGCAGGCGCAGCGAGTCGCAGAGCTGCTGCCCCGAGTCCGCGACCTGCGCCGCTTCGGCGCGGCAGCACACGACCTGTGCTCGGTGGCCGCCGGCCGAGTGGATGTGTACTTCGAGCAGTGGCTCGGGCCGTGGGACCTCGCCGCCGGCGAACTGATCGCGCGCGAGGCCGGCTGCCTCACCGGCAGCCTCGATGGCGGCCCGGCGCGGCCTGACTCGGTGCTCGCCACCAACCCGGCGTTGTTCGCCCGCACGCAGCAGCTCATAGCCGAAATCGACGCCAAGCTCGGCTTCTAGTCCCGCAACACACCGCGCGGGGCTCCCGGCCTGGCATCATAGAGGTCGTGGGTACTCGCATCCTTACGGTCGAAGACGACGAGCGCATCCGTACGGCCGTGAAGTTGGCCCTCGAGGACGAGGGCTGGACGGTGGACGAGGCCGGCAGCGGCGAGGAAGCGATCGAAATGTTCCACCGCTGCGCGCCCGACGTCGTGCTGATCGACATCATGCTGCCCGGGATCGACGGTTTCGAGCTGTGCCGCACCCTGCGCCGCCACAGCGACGTGCCGATCGTGATGGTCACGTCACGCAACGACACCCACGATGTGGTCGCCGGCCTGGAGGCCGGCGCCGACGACTACCTCACCAAGCCGTTCGCGCCCAAGGAGCTGTCCGCCCGCATCCGTGCGCTGCTGCGCCGCATCCGCCCCATCAGCCCGGGCCACGCCAAGCTCACCTTCGGCGACCTCGAGATCGTGCCCGACGAGGGCAAGGTGCTGCGCAGCGGCCAGGAACTGCACCTCACCAAGACCGAGTTCCGCCTGCTGTGCGAGTTGGCCCAGAACCCAGGGCGTGTGTTCAGCCGCGAGAGCCTGCTCGACAAAGTGTGGGGTTACGACTACTTCGGCGACGGCCGCCTGGTCGATGTGCATGTACGCCGCCTGCGTACGAAGGTCGAAGCCGACCCGGCGAACCCCCGGCACGTGGTCACCGTGCGGGGCCTCGGCTACCGCCTGCAATCGTGACCCAGACCACCCTCGGCACGAGCACCGGCCCAGACGCCACCGCGGAACTCCCAGCCCCGACCATCGATACCCGATGGCGGCGCATGCGCGAGCGATTGCGCAGCCTGCAGCCGCGTCGGCTCAGCCTGCGCATCCGCATCCTGTTGATGTTCGCGGTGGGCGCGTTGTTCCTCTCCGGCTTCCTTGCCGCCGCGGCCTACAGCTTCACGCGCAGCAGCGTGGTCAACCAGCGCGACAAGGCCGGAATCGAGCAGGCCTATCGCAACGCGCAGGTCGCCCAGAACGAGCTGAGCGCCAACAACCCGTTGGCCAAGGCCGCGATCGATCGACTCAACGCGCTCGGCGTCGCCCGGTTCGCGATCAACTACCGCGGCACCTGGGGCATCGGTAGCTCGGCACAGTTCGGCCCCGACAACATTCCGGCGGCGCTGCAGGGACGCGTGATCGACGACTCGATACCGTCGCGCATGATCACGCGCATCGGCGACAAGCCCGTGCTCGTCATCGGCATCCCGCTCACCGTCACCGACGCCAGCTACTTCGAGTTCATCGCCCTCGACGATGCGTCCAGCACGCTCAACAGCGTGCTGCTCAGCCTGTTGTTCGCCGGCTTCATCACCACCTTGGCCGGGGCGTTGTTGGGCACGCTGGTCGCCAGCCGCGCGGTGCGGCCGTTGGGCGACGCCGCCCAGGCTGCCAAGGCGATCGCGGGTGGTCGCCTGGACACGCGGCTGGAGCCCACCCAAGACCCAGACCTGCGGGTACTGGCCAATTCGTTCAACGACATGGCCGCTGCGCTACAGGCACGCGTGGAGCGAGACGCCCGTTTCGCCAGCGACGTCAGCCACGAGTTGCGGTCGCCACTGATGACACTCGCCGCGAGCGTGGAGGTCATGCAGGGTCGCCGCGACGAGATGCCCGAGCGTGCCCAGTCGGCGCTCGATCTGCTCGTTGCCGACGTCACGCGCTTCCAGGGCCTGGTGGAGGATCTGCTGGAGATCTCTCGCTTCGACGCCGGCGCCATTCGGCTCAACCTCGATGATCTGTTGGTGGCCGAGTTCGTGCGCCAGGCGGTGGCCGTCAGCAGCGTCCCCAGCACCGCGGTAGTGGTCACTGAACGTGCCGAGCGGGTGGTGATCCGCGGCGACCGCCGACGGTTGGCCCGCGTCGTGGCCAACCTGATCGACAACGCCCGCCTGCACGGCGGCGGTGATGCCTCCATCGCCGTCACCGAACCGGAAGGCGAGGGCGAACCCTTGGGCCACATCTGGATCACCGTCGAAGACCACGGCTTGGGTGTGCCCCCGGAGGAACGTAGGCTGGTCTTCGAACGTTTCGCGCGCGGTGCGGTCGCCGGCCGACGCAGCAGCAGCGATGGCGCCGGGCTGGGCTTGTCGCTGGTCGAGGAACACGTGCGCATGCACGGCGGCCGAGTGTGGGTGGAGGATCGCCTCGACGGCGAACCCGGCGCCCGATTCGTCATGGAACTGCCTGCGGACGAGGTGGGGGTATGAGACTGCGTCAGCTGGTGGCCCTTGTGTCGGCTGGGCTGCTGTTCGCTGCCTGCGGCATCAGCACCGACGCCAACCCCCGCAACATTCCCGCGGTCGACCAGGAGCAGCTGGGCGTCGCAGCCGACCGCAGCGCAGGCGCCGCCACCGGCACCGCCCGCGTGTACCTGCTGGCACCGGAGGCAGCCGGCCAGTCCCAAGTCCTGCAAGCCGTTGCCCGCGACGTCGATGAATCAGCCACCGACTTGTTGACCGCGTTGTTCGCGGGGCCCAACGCCGACGAGCTGGAGGGCCAGTTCCGCACCGCGCTGCCGGCAGGAATCCAGCTCCTCTCGACACGTCGCCGCGGAGCTGTGCTGCGCGTCGACATCTCCAAGGACCTGCTGCAGCTGTCGGGGCAGGTGCTGATGGCAGCGGTGGCTCAGATCGTTTTCACTGCCTCCGAGCTCGACGGTGTGCAGTCCGTGAAAATCCTGATCGAGGGCGCCGACCAGCAATGGCCGGCCGGAAACGGTGAGCTGCAGGGCGATCCCCTCACCACCTACGACTTCCCCGGGCTGGTGCAGTCGGCGCAGCCTGCCTACCCGGCGATCCCCTCACCCACGCAGGCGTAACGACCGCGTCCGCGTCGGCTCGATCCCTCGACCCATCGTCCGCGGACGATCCAGCAGGACGGGGGCCGGCTTGATTTCAGGGGCAGCTCAACATCTGGGCGCGCTTCGTCCCGCTTCCGGGACGGTCGTCGGCTCGCCCGGGAGCGGCGTCAGCCGAAGAAGACTTCCGCCACCTCGTGGAAGAGGTGCATGTCGACCGGACGGCTCTTGCCCACTGTTTCACTGAGCGGCGCAGTGATCACTTCGTCGCCGCGCAGCACCACCATGGTGCCCCACGCTTCGGCGTGCACCGCGTCGATGGCGGCCACGCCGTAGCGGGTGCTGAGCACTCGATCGAACGCCGTTGGTGTGCCGCCGCGCTGAATGTGGCCGAGCAAGACCATCCGTGTCTCGAAACCGGTGCGTTCCTCGATGACGTTGGCGATGGTCTCCGCCGCGCCGCCGAGGCGGACGTGACCGAACTCGTCGTACACCTTGTCGCGCGACTGCATCGTGCCCGCCTTCGGCTCGGCGCCTTCCGCAACCACGACGATGGATGCATAGCGACCGCGTTCGTGGCGACTGCGCAGCAGCTCGCACACGGCACCGATGTCGAATGGCTCCTCGGGGATCAGGATCGCCGTGGCGCCACCGGCGATGCCGGCGTAGGTGGCGATCCAGCCGCTCTGGCGGCCCATCACCTCCACCACCATCACTCGGTCGTGGCTCTCGGCGGTGGTGTGCAGACGGTCGATGGCGTCGGTGGCGATCTGCACGGCGGTGTTGAACCCGAACGTCATGTCGGTGCCGACGACGTCGTTGTCGATCGTCTTCGGCACACCGATGATCGGCAGGCCCAAATCCCGATACAGCTCGCACGCGACCGACAACGAACCGTTGCCACCGATGACCACCAACGCATCGAGACCCATGTCGGTGAACGTCGCTTGCACGCGCTCGAGGCCATCTACGTGGTCGTACGGACTGCCCCGCCGGGTGCCCAACATCGTGCCACCGCGAGGCAACATGCCGCGCAGCGACGACACGTCGAGTTGCACGGTGCGGCGTTCCATCACGCCGTCCCACGCGTCGAAGAAGCCGATCAGCTCATCGCCGTACCCCAGCTCGCCCTTGCGGACGACCGCTCGGATCGCTGCGTTGAGGCCCGGGCAATCGCCCCCACCTGTCAGAATGCCAACTCGCACGTAAAATAAGCGTAGGGCAATTCTCCAGAAGAGGTCTCGGAAACATGTCGTGGAATTCGGCGAACCCGGTCGCATGGAAGCGGCTGTTCATCGAGTGGCTGGTGATCGGCGTCGTTGTCATCGTCGTTTCCCTCGTCGCCACCGACAACCAAAAGGCCGAGAGCTACATCGCAATCCTGCTCGGTGGTGTCGTCTACGTCGCCCTCGGCGCCGTGCTCGCCAAGTTCGGGTACCAGCGCAAGACGTTGAAACAGATCAGGGCACAGGCCGCCGCCGCGCCGCCGAGGCAGGTC
>JANONE010000435.1:0-1680 GCA_031420675.1 Ilumatobacteraceae bacterium
CCGCCGACAACGAACGCCGTCGGCAGATCGTGGCAGCGTACCGCAATGCGGCCCCGCAGCTCACCTGGCAGGCCGATCACGCCAGTCACGTGTATCACCTTGCGGTCGTTCGAGCCTCCGACCGCGCAGCACTCTGCGAGCACCTGCAGGCGCGTGGCGTAGGCAGCGCCGTGCACTATCCCCTCGCGCTCACCCAGCAGCCGGCGTACACGCGTTTCGTCACCGACGCCTGCCCGAATGCCGAGCAGTGGGCGGCCGGTTGCGTCAGCGTGCCGTGTTTCCCGGAGCTCACCGACGCCGAGGTGGACACGGTGTGCGCCGCGTTGCAAGTGGCCCCCGCATGACCGCCGTCTCGAACCCGCGGGTCACGTCGGTCTCGGCGTTCTTCCCCTGCTACAACGACGCGTTGGCGATCGGCAAGATGGTGCGCGACGTGCATGTCGGGCTCGAAGGTGTGGTCGATGACTTCGAGGTGATCGTGGTGAACGACGGCTCGCAGGATGACTCGCTCGCCGTGCTCCAACAATTGGCCAGCGAGTTCCCCCGCCTGCGGATCATCGATCACGAGGTCAACCGTGGTTATGGCGGGGCGTTGCTCTCCGGCTTCGCCGCGTCCACCAAGGATTGGGTGTTCTACACCGATGGCGACGCCCAGTACGACGCTGCCCAGATCACCCGGTGCATCGCTGCCGTAGGCGACGACACCGATGTGGTGCAGGGATTCAAGATCGGGCGCGGCGACCCGTGGCACCGGAAGGTGCTCGGCCGCGTCTACCACCATGTGGTGAAGGTACTGTTCCGTCTGAAGGTGCGCGACACCGACTGCGATTTCCGCTTCATTCGCCGCACCGTGCTCGACAAGGTCACGCTGCGTTCTCATACGGGCGTGATCTGTGTGGAGATGATGTGCTCGTTCCAGCGCGTCGGCGCCCAGTTCGTGCAGGTGGGGATCAGCCACTTCGCCAGACCACACGGCAGTTCGCAGTTCTTCCGGTTGCCGGCGATCGGCCGTTCGGGAGTTCAGCTGATGCATCTCTGGTGGAGGCTGATGGTGCGTCGCGACGTGTAGCCGCGCAGCGGTAGCGTGGTCGACCCTGCGGGCGCCGCCGACCAGGTCACCAAGGAGTACGTCGAGGTGACTGTCGCGGAAGCGCTGGAGGATCTGCAGACCCCGGGCGCCGGCGACTTCTTCGGTCGCATCACCGACTCAGCGCGCGACCGCTGGTACATCGGCCGCCGCCACATCGACGACGACCATCACGACCCGGTGGTGGTGGATTGGCGGGCACCCGCTGCATCGGCCGGCGCAGCCCCGCGGGCTCGCTGACCATCCTGGGTGATCTCGCGCAATCCACCACGCCGGCCGGCCAGCACAGCTGGGTGGAGGCCCTCGGCCACTTGCGCGCCACTGCCTGCGAGGTGGCTCATCTCACCATCGGATACCGAGTGCCGGCGCCGATCCTCGATGTGGCCAACCGGCTGCTGCCGTACACCGACGTGACCACCCAGGCCAGCCGCAGTGCGCGCGAGGGCAGCGCACCGTTGGTCCGAACCGTACCGTGCGCCGAGTTGACCGATGCCGTCGCCGACGAGGTGCGCCAGGTGCGGCACCGTCACCACAACACCGGGTTGGTGGCGCCGATCGCGTTACACGGCCTCATCGCCGACGCGCTCGACCGC
>JANONE010000436.1:0-1821 GCA_031420675.1 Ilumatobacteraceae bacterium
CGCGTGTCGGACGCGGTCGATACAGGATCACCGCCCGCGGCCGAACTGTGCTTGCGAGCCCAGGTCCGATCACCTTGGCGCAACTTGCGACCTATCCCGAGTACCAAGAGTTCAAGAGCCGCACCAAATCAGGAGCCGGTCCAGCGGCTGTCGCCCTCGAGACAGTGACGCCCTTGGAAGCGATTGACGCGGCGATTCAATCTGTCCGAAGCGCCGTCTCGGTCGAGTTGCTTGAGAGGATCAAGTCAGCTCCACCAGATTTTTTCGAACGTCTTGTCGTTGAGCTGCTCATCGCCATGGGATATGGCGGAAGTCGACGAGACGCGGGTGAGGCCGTCGGCAAATCGGGTGATGGCGGAATCGACGGCGTCATCAAAGAGGATCGCCTTGGCCTCGACGCCGTATACATCCAGGCGAAGCGCTGGGATAACCCCGTCGGACGGCCTGTTGTCCAGCAGTTCTCAGGCAGCCTCGATCAGCATAGGGCGACCAAGGGCGTCCTGATTACAACATCCGCCTTCACGGCCGATGCGAAGGATTACGTGAAGTCGATTGGCAAGCGAATCGTTCTCATCGACGGCGTTCAGCTTGCGAGTCTGTTGATCGACAACGAAGTCGGCGTCGTAACGGAGGCGACGTACCGCCTGGTCCGCGTGGATCAAGGTTTCTTCGAGCCCGACTAGCGTTATGCGATTTGTGCTCCTGACCTCAAAACCGGATAGTCCGTATGCGGACACGGCGACATCGTACGAGTACCCGTCTCGGTATCGCCGGTTCTTCGAGCCGCTCGAGGCTGGCGAGCCAATGATGGCGATCATTTACGAGCCTAGATCCGGCGGCCGCGGTCGGATGTCGTACGTCGGGTGGGCCGCGCTGCGGGGCGTGCCGATGAGGAGTTCGCGTTCGACCGCGAGTGGCCAACCGCTATGGGAAGTTCACTACGTCGACCGCGTTCAGGAGTTTCCCAATTTTGTTCCGCGCGACTACCTTGGATCACCTCTTGAGCGTTGGCTTCGTGACATGGCACCGGCCAATCGCAACGTCTTGTCGTCAGGTGCATCTGTCCGGTTCCTAGAGGAAGACGACGGACGGTTGATCCTGGAACTTGGTCACGCTGGGCAGCTCGCACCTACCCTCGAGTATTCGTCGGAACCCGTTGAATCTGACCTGCTCGTCGCGGAGCGGACCCGACGGGTTGTCGACGCCGTCGCGCGTGACGCACGGTTCCGTCGCCAGGTCATGGCCGCGTATGCCTACCGATGTGCCGTTACGGGGTTGTCTGTGGGGTCCATCCCCGAAGGTCGAGCCACACGTCTGCTCGACGCTGCCCACATCCGGCCCGTTGGAGCGAATGGCTCCGACTCGGTCACGAACGGACTGTCGCTCACCCCAACAGTCCACAGGCTGTTCGATGAGGGACTCGTGTCCGCGCGATGGGCTGGTACGGCACTTGAGCTCGTGCGATCGCCGCGCCTGGAACCTGAGATGGTGGAAGCACCGGAACGTGGGACCGTGATCCGCATCGAGACCGGCAACGCCCTGATACTGCCAACAGATCGATCTCAGTGGCCAAGTGCCGAGCAGATCAGGTTCCACCAGAGAAATGTCTTCAAGGGTCCTGAGTCCTTGGTCTCGTAGGTCAAAGGAGCACCAAATCAACCGGGCCGAAACCGCGCCTGCCCTCCATCAGCGTCGGAGATTGACGGGTTAGCACCAAATCTGGCGCTAAAGCGTCAAAGTCGACCTGTGGATTGACGGGTTACGGGATTCTCACCCGAGCGCCAACACCCCGAGCAGCCGCTCCCCGGTGGACTGGCCCAG
>JANONE010000437.1:0-2016 GCA_031420675.1 Ilumatobacteraceae bacterium
TCTCGGCCATACGTAGCGTGTTCCTGCCGATCTTCTCGTCGGTGCTCGCGACCACGCGATCGACCTCGATGCGCACGAGCATCGCCTCGCCGATCGCAGCCGAGAGTTGCTCCTTCATCGCGCCCATGGCCTCGCCGTCCACCGTGTCGACCTTCTCGGTCAACGCGTTGATCTGGTCGGACGTCTCGTACAGGCGGTTCTCGAGGTCGAGCATGCGCTGCGACAGCGCACCGATGGCGTCGTCGAAACCCGACCCGATTCGGCCCATAGTGACCTCCAGCTGGGCGATCTTGGTGCCGTTCTGCTCGGTGACCCGCTCTTCCATCGCCAGCATACGGTCGGTGACCTTGTGCTCGGTGAATTCGACGCGCTGCGTGAGCACTGCGGTCTGCGCGACCAACTGGCGTTGCACTTCCGGGCCGACGGATTCCAGCGTGGTGCGCACGAACCCGAGCCTTTCCTCCACAGCTGTGGCGAGGGCCTGGTTGCCTTCGTCCATCCGCTGAGTGAGTGCGAGGGTCGTGTCGTTGACGTGCTGCACCAGGGCCGCCGCCTGCTCGTCGAAGCGACGCGTGGCCTTGTGCAGTTCATCGATGCGGGCGTGTGCACCGATACTCTGGCCGTCGATGTGCTCGCGCAAGGCCAGCAGATCGCCGGCGTCGACCGAGCTGGTATTGGTCGGCATCTCCAACACGCGGTTCTCCACCTCGTTGAGGCGCATCTGCTGATGGTGCGAGAAGTCGCTCAGGCGCTCCTCGAGGATCGACTGCAGTGCCTGCTGATGGCCTTCGGCGAGCTGCTGGCTCGCGCCCAGTTGCTCCGTCAATGACTGGATCTGCTGCTGGAACTCGGCGCGCAGCTCGTTCTTGTTGGTCTCCACGGCTTGTCGGGCAGCGTCCACCTGTTGCGCCATAGCCGCCGCGTACTGGGTCAGCTGTCGCTCGACGGCGCCGGCGATGGTGGCCGCCAGTACTTCGGTCGTGCTCGGCGACATTCCATGTGCCGGACTTGTCATCGTTGTCGTCCGACCCGGTGCAGGCATAGATGTGCTCATGCCTTGTCCTCCAGTTCGAATCGAGTCCGCACAGCGGGAGAGTTGACCTTCACCACGGAAAGTTATCGGATCGTCTTGCCCAACTCTTGAGGGATTGATGCCGCGATACGGTGCCTTCGATGCGAGTACACCTCATCGACGGCACATACGAGTTGTTCCGTCAACACTTCGGCCAGGTCGCCCGCCACGGCGACGCCGGGCCGTTCGACGCGGCCGTCAGCGTCGTGAGGAGCACGCTGCAGTTGGTGGCCGCCGGCGCCACCCATGTGGCGGTGGCCAGCGACCACGTGATCGAGAGCTTCCGCAACGATCTCTACGCCGGGTACAAGAGCAGCCAAGGCATGGACGAGGTGCTGCTGCAACAGATCCCGGTGATGGAAGAAGCCCTGATGGCATGTGGTTTCACGACCTGGGCAATGGTGGAGTGGGAAGCCGACGATGCGCTTGCCGCTGCCGCTGCGGTCGCCGACGCCGACCCCCGGGTGGAGCAGGTGCTGATCGTCACCCCGGACAAGGACCTCGGCCAGTGCGTGAAGGGCACGCGCGTGGTGCAGTACGACCGGCGCAAGGACGAGATCGTCGACGAGGCCGCCGTCAACGTGAAGTTCGGAGTGCCACCGTCATCGATCGCCGACTACCTGGCGTTGGTTGGTGATTCGGCCGACGGCTACCCCGGCCTCCCCGGGTGGGGGGCGAAGAGTGCCTCCACGGTGTTGGCCAAGTTCGGCAGCATCGATGCCATCCCCGCTTCCTCGGGCGACTGGGGCCTCCCAGCGCTGCGTGGCGCCGAGAAGCTGGCCCGCACACTGCAGGACCAGATGGCCGAGGCGCTGCTGTTCCGCGTGATCGCGACGACCGACCTCGGCGTGCCCGTCGGCGGGGTCGATGATTGGTGCTGGCGCGGGCCGACGCCGGCGTTGGCGACGGTGGCAGCTCGACTGGGGGCGCCCGACCTGGCCGAG
>JANONE010000438.1:0-3357 GCA_031420675.1 Ilumatobacteraceae bacterium
GGCGAACTACCGCCACCCGCACCCCACGCAGTGGGGCACAACCCGCTGTGCGGCGACGAGATCGACGTGTACCTGCAGGTGGAGGGCGATGTCGTCACCGACGTGAAGGTGGGCGGCCAGGGCTGCAGCATCTCGCAGAGCTCGGCCAGCATGATGAGCCAGGCGATCAAGGGCAGGCCCGTGGCCGAAGTACGCGCGCTCGTGCGGCGCTTCAAGGGGCTGATGAGCATCCCTGACGAGGACGGCAACCCCATCGAGCCCGACCCCGACGTGAAGCTGGGCGACCTGGAAGCACTGCAGGGCGTGGTGAAGTTCCCCGTGCGCATCAAGTGCGCCACCCTGTCGTGGAACACGCTGCTCGACGCACTCGCTCAGTCGTGAGCGCCCCCGCGCCGCCGCGCCGCGTCCTCATCGACACCGACCCCGGCATCGACGATGCGCTGGCCATCTTCTATGCGCTGTCCTCGCCCGAACTCGAGGTCGTCGGCCTCACCACCGTCTTCGGCAACGCCGAGGTGGAAACGTGCACGGCCAACGCGATCCGCATCCTCGACATCGCCGGCCGCGCCGACATCCCCGTCGCACAAGGCGCCGGCCGCCCACTGGCGATGCCCTACCGCGGCCCGGCCGACTGGGTGCACGGTGTCAACGGCCTCGCCGACGTGCCGCTGGCAGCACCGTCGCGCGCTCCGCACCCGCTCGACGCTGCGCACTTCATCATCGAACAGGTGATGGCCGCTCCCGGCGAGATCACGCTGGTACCGATCGGCCCTCTCACCAACATCGCATTGGCGTTCCTGTTGCAGCCAGACCTGCCGCAGCACCTCGCCGGCATGGTCCTGATGGGCGGCAACGCCTTCATCGGTGGCAACGCCTCGCCGGCCGCGGAAGCCAACATGCTCAACGACCCCGACGCTGCCGATCTGGTCCTGGGTGCCGACTGCCCGATCGTGATGTGCGGCCTCGACGTCACGGAACGCACCATCATGTCCAGTGAGCAGATCGCCGGCATCGCAGCCATCGACAACGCACCGGCACGGCTGGCCGCCGCCATCCTGCCCTACTACCGCGATTTCCACGTGGCACACGGCGGGCCCGATGGCGTCCACGTGCACGACAGCACGTGCATCTCGTACCTGATCGCCCCCCAGCACTACACCTCGGTGCAGCACCCGATCCGCGTGGATTGCGGGCACGACATCGGCAGCGGCAAGACCTGGCCCTGCACCCGCCACCCGTTGTCCACCGGGCCGTGGAAAGGCCGGCGTTCGGTGACGATCGTCACCGACGTCGACAGTGCTGCGGTGGTAGCGCTGGAGCTCGCACGCCTTACAGTCTGGTGACCTATGCATGAGTTCTTCGACGACATCGTCCCTCATCCCGATGGCGTCGACCCCGAAGCCGACCTGATCCACGAGCGCGCCTATGTCGTGCGGGCGTATCGGAAGGACGACCATACGCTGCTGCTGCGTGGCGCAGTGCGCGACCAGAAGCCACCGGGGCTGTACGTGCCCACCGACCCCGATCCGCTGACGGTGCACCACATGATCGTCGATCTCGAGATCGCCGTGCCATCGCTCGAGATCATGCGGGCGAAGGCCGTCTTGGAGACGCATCCTCACGCCAACTGTGTGAAGATCGAGGACCACTACCAGAACCTGGTCGGGCTCTGCATCGCCCGCGGCTTCACGCACAAGGTGCGCGAGCTGTTCGGGGGGCCGCGTGGGTGCACGCACACCACGGCCCTGCTGCAGGCGATGGCGCCGGTGGCGATCCAGTCGATGTGGTCGTTCCGACTGATGGCGGCGCGCACCGGCGAGGCATCGTCGGGCGGCCCCGACTTCTCCACACCGGAGGCCCGCATGCGGGCGATGGCCACCAACCTGAACACCTGCCACATCTGGGCCGAGGACGGCGAGCAGGTCGCCGGCATCCGCAATGGTGAGCCGATGGAAGTGCCGGTGTGGATCGCCAAGCGCTTCGCCGAACTGGGGCTCGACCCGAACAACTGGCGTAACCAGGGCCAGGCGGTGCGCCACGGTTGTGAAGTTCAACCCAACTGATCGCGCAGCGACTCGAGATACGGCAATGCCCGCTGGTCCTTCGGGCGGTTCGCTGCGACCTTCGATGCAATGATGTCGTCGAGGCTGGCAACGGCGACGATGAGTCCCTCACGGAGCTGCGCTCGCCGCGATCGTTCGAGCCATTGCTCGTACACCTGCAAGTTCCCAGCGGGGGTGAACACCAGGTCGATGTCACCAAAGCCTGTGACCAGGTTCAGCATGTGCGGCATGTTCCGGATGCACGCAGCGTCGATGTTGGTCTCGATCGCCTCGCCACCGGCCCGGATCTTCGCACCCAACCGTCTCAGCGCCCGTGCCAGCCGTTCGGGGTTGTCGCCCTCTCGGGATGGGATCACGTCGATGTCCTCGGTCGGCAACGGCGAACCGTGGATGATGGCCGCAAAGCCCCCGAGTATCACGAACTCGACCCCCTCCTCGTCGAGGACAGCGCAGATCTCGACGGGATCGAACGTCATCGCGGTGGAGACGTTTCGACGAATCTCGCCGTCGCGCGGATCTCCAACATCTTGTTGGTCACCTCGACCATGTAGCGGACACGTTCCTCCACCGACATTCGCAGCAGTCGTCGAATCTGGCTGATGTCGACGCCACGGCTGTCCTCGATGACGGGCAGTTCCAGCATGCCATCAGTGTACGACGGTCCGAATCAGCCACGCTTCAGGTCGGTGACCAGTCCTTCGCTGGCTTCGACCAGCTTGTGGGGCTCGATGCCGAAGACGTCGTGCCATGTGCCGGCTGCGGCCCACACCTCGTCGTACTGCAGCAGTTCGGGATCGATGAACACCTGCAGGTGCGTCGTGTGGCCGAACGGCGGCACGCCACCGTTGGCTTCTGAACCTCGAGGTCTCAGCCGACGAGCGCCTCGATGAACGTTGCAGCATCGACGCCCGCCTGACGAAGGATCCCTCCCAGCGTGCCTCGCTTGATTTCGCGATGGAGTGGCACAACGCATCCGGTGCCAGTTCAGGCAACGTCGGTGATGTGGAACGTGGTGACAACAGGCCGCTCACCGAGCGGCAAAGGGAACTCTTCGATGTAGAGGGCGGTCGCTTCCACCAGGTTGCTCAGCGCCTCGGCATGAGTCTCGCCTTCGGACGTGGTGCCCGTCTCGGGATTCAATGCACTGAACCCGCCTTCGGGCGCGGCCCACAGCACTGCTGTCAGTTCGACGGCTTCGCCCCGGTGGCCACGCATGCGACCATCTAACCGGCCCTCACGCCAGTTCGCAAGGGCCAGTCGTCTCTGTTGATTCCCATGCGCATCCAGCGGGCCA
>JANONE010000439.1:0-3164 GCA_031420675.1 Ilumatobacteraceae bacterium
CACCATGCCGACTTCGTGATCCGTCACCCACGGCTGCGCGGCGACGGCTTCGATCACGTCGTAGCCGTCGAGTGATTGTACGTCCTCGAAGAAACGGAAGGAACCACCGCTGCACCCTGTGCCGCGCATGTTGACGCCCACGTAGGCGAAGCCCTGTGAGGTGTACAGCGCAGCCAGTTGCGCGCTGGCCGGGTCGCTGGGTTGGTAGCCGCTGTACTCGACGACGGTGGGATAGGGGCCGGCACCGGCCGGGCCGGGAAGGATCACGTTGGCGCTCAGCGTCGTGCCGTCGCGTACGGTGATGTAGCCGAACCCACCGGCGGGCAGCAGTGCCTGCTTGTCGAACAACGCTTGCGGGGGCACGTCGGTGGTGCGAGCGACGTTGAAGGCCTTGGAGCGTTGCGTGTCGCTCTCCACCACGTAGTCGCCAGGGGTGATGTTGCGGAAGAGCAGCGAGCCCTGCCTGTCCACCGTGCCGCTGGCGACTATCGCGCCCTCTCGTTCGCGCACCGAGAGCGTGAGCCCCGGTTCGGCGCCGAGCACCGCGACCTGTTCGGTGCCTGGCCTCAGTTCGAACGTTGCGGCCGCCAGCTCCGCGACGAGCGTGGTGGCGGGCACCAAGGCATCGGTGGCGCTCGTGCTGCCGGTCGACGAGCCGCCGTCGCTGCACGCGGCGACGAACAGGGACGCGACGACAACAGCGGCAAGGCGGCGAGACATCATTAGGGGAGTCTGGCATGCACGTGTGCGGTCAACCGGACCAGAGCCGCCAGAATGGTGCGGTGATCGATCTGCAGGCGATGCTCGCCGACCTGGAACTGCTCGTCAACACCGAGTCGCCGTCGTTCGACGTTGCGCGGTTGGCGGCGTCGGCTCTCGTGCTGGCCGGCGTGATGGAGCGTCGGCTCGGCTCGCCACCGCTGATCATCGACGGGCCGGCCGGGCCCCACGTCCACTGGAGCGGTGGTGGATCACCCAAGGTGCTCCTCGTGGGTCACCACGACACAGTCTTCCCGGTGGGCTCCTGTGCGGCACGCCCGTTCTCGGTCGCCGACGGCCGCGCCACCGGCCCGGGCGTGTTCGACATGAAGGCGGGCATCGTGCAGGCCGTGCACGCGGTCGCGTCGCTCGCCGATCGCAGCGGTGTGGAGATCCTGATCAACAGCGACGAGGAAGTGGGCAGCGACACCAGTCGCGAACTCATCGAAGCCCGCGCGCTCGCCTGCGGCAAGGTGCTGGTGTTCGAGCCCAGCGCCGATGGCGGTGCGTTGAAGACGGCGCGCAAGGGAACCGGCACGTTCGAAGTGGTGGTGCACGGCAAGGCATCGCACGCCGGGTTGGAACCGGAAAAAGGGATCAATGCTCTGGTGGCCGCTGCCGAACTGATCTCACGCATCGCCACCTTCGGCGACACCGCCACGGCCACCACCGTCACGCCCACGGTCGCAGTGGCCGGCACCGTCGACAACGTGGTGCCCGCACAGGCTCGCGTGAAGGTCGACGTGCGGGTGGAGCAGCCGGGGGAGAAGGAGCGGCTGGAGGGTCTGTTCGCTTCGCTGGTCACGTCCGTGACGGGCGCGTCGATCGAGGTGTTTGGCGGCATCAACCGCCCTCCGATGCCGGCATCGTCGTCGGCAACGCTATTCCCGGTGGCGGTGGCCGCTGCCGCTGCGGTGGGCCTCGGCGAACTGCACGGCGTCGGTGTCGGCGGCGGTAGCGACGGCAACTTCACCGCCGCTCGCGGTGTTCCTACGCTCGACGGCCTTGGTGCGGTCGGCGGTGGTGCTCACGCCGACCACGAGTTCGTGCTCGTCGACACGATGGTGGATCGCGCCCGCCTGGTCGCCGCGCTCATCGAACGTCTCTGACCCACCGTGATGGGGATCCGAGTGGGTACTCGCGCCCCGGGGTGCGAGTAGGCACTCGGACGGCGACCAGGCACTCGGACGGCGACCAGGCACTCGGACGGCGACCAGGCACTCGGAGGGCTATGCGTGGACACAGGGCGAAGGCCGGTGCTAGGCGGTGCCGCCTTCGAGGGCGACGAGGCTGCCGCTGCCGAGCGTGCCGGCCTGGCGATAGACCTCGAGCTTGGCCCGGCTGTCCTCGATGTCGAGGTTGCGCATGGTGAGTTGGCCGATGCGGTCGAGCGGGCCGAACGCCTGGTCCTCGACCTTCTCCATGCTCAACCGCTCGGGGTGGTAGGTGAGGTTGGGGCTGGTGGTGTCCAGGATGGTGTAGTCGTCGCCGCGGCGCAGCCGCAGGCTGACCTCGCCGGTGATAGCGGCGCCCACCCAGCGCATCAGGGGCTCGCGCAGCATCAGGCTCTGCGGGTCGAACCAACGGCCCTCGTAGAGCAGGCGGCCGAGGCGGCGGCCCATGGTGCGGTAGTTCTCGATGGTGTTCTCGTTGTGGATGCCGGTGATCAGGCGTTCGTAGGCGATGTGCAACAGCGCCAGGCCGGGGCCCTCGTAGATGCCGCGGCTCTTGGCCTCGATGATGCGGTTCTCGATCTGGTCGCACATGCCCAGGCCGTGGCGGCCGCCGATGACGTTGGCGGCCAGCACCAGCGCGACCTTGTCCTCGAACTCCTCGCCGTTGATGGCCACCGGCCAACCCTCGTGGAAGCCGATGGTGACGACCTCGGCTGCGATGGCAACGTCGTCGCGGTAGTGGGCGACGCCCATGATCGGCTCGACGATGTCCATGCTGGTGCCCAGATCCTCGAGCAGCTTGGCCTCGTGGGTGGCGCCCCAGATGTTGGCGTCGGTGCTGTACGCCTTCTCTTTGCTGGCGCGGTACGACAGGTTGCGTTCGGTGAGGAACTCGCTCATCTCGGCGCGACCCCCGAGTTCGGTGACGAAGTCGTGATCGAGCCACGGCTTGTAGATGCGGAGCGCGGGGTTCACCAGCAGGCCGTAGCGGTAGAAGCGCTCGATGTCGTTGCCCTTGTAGGTGCTGCCATCGCCCCAGATGTCGACCCCATCCTCGTGCATCGCTGTGACGAGCAACGTGCCGGTGACGGCGCGGCCGAGCGGGGTGGTGTTGAAGTAGGTCGCGCCGCCGGTGCTGATGTGGAAGGCGCCGCACTGGATCGCGGCGATGCCCTCGGCCACGAGTTGGGCGCGGCAGTCGACCAGACGCGCGATGTCGGCACCGTAGGC
>JANONE010000440.1:0-1502 GCA_031420675.1 Ilumatobacteraceae bacterium
CGCGTCGGCGGACCCCGCCTACAACCACGGCGCCTACGACTTAATCCAGACCCCGCGCTCGCCCGAACAGACCCTGCTAGTTGTGACCAGCGCGCTGCCGCAGCGCGTTGCGCACCACGAGCACGGTCTTTTCGAGCGACAGCGGCTTCTCGATGAAGTCGTAGGCGCCCATCTTGATGGCGCGCACCGCCGACTCGATGTTGCCGTGCCCCGAGATGATGACGACCTGCGAATCGACCTGCCGCTCTCGCAGCCGCTGCAGGGTCGTCAGGCCGTCCAGGCCTGGCAACCAGATGTCGAGGACGATGACGTCATAGGCGGCGCTGCTAGCGCGCTCGAGACACTCCTCGCCGGTTCCGACGGCATCCACGTCGAAGCCTTCGTCGGTCAAGACGCCGCTCACCGAAGAGCGGACGCCGGGCTCATCGTCGACAACAAGAATGGACGGCATTAGGCAGGTAGCTCGATGATAAACCGTGTGCCGGTCGGCATGTTGTCGGCCACATCGACGCTGCCACCGTGCTCCGCCACGATGCGCCGGACGATGGCCAGGCCAAGACCGCTGCCCCGGCCCTTGGTCGAATAATACGGCAGGAACAGCTTGTCGCGCTCAGCGGCCGGAATGCCAGGACCGGTGTCGGCCACGACCACGCGCACGAGGCTGTTCGAAATGTCGCGAGCGGTTTCGATCACGATAATGCCCTGGCGGCCCATGGCTTCGATGGCGTTATCCACCAGGTTGATGATGACGCGCTTCATCTGCTCGGGGTCGACGCGCACCTGCGTGACGCCCGGGTCGAAGTGCCGCTCGAACACCACGGCGGCGAACAACCCGTCATAGAGCGCCAGCGTGTCGTGCAGCAGGCCGTGCAGGTCAGTCGGGACCGCCCGCGGCGCCGGCATGCGCGCAAACTGCGAGAACTCGTCGACCAGCCCCTTGAGCGACTCGACTTCTCCGATGATCGTGGACGTGCATTCCTGCACCAGATCCCGTAGCGGCGGTGAGATGTCGATGAGCTTGCGGCGCAGACGTTCCGCCGAGAGCTGGATGGGGGTGAGCGGGTTCTTGATCTCGTGCGCCAAGCGCCTGGCCACCTCGCGCCAAGCGGCCACTTTCTGCGCCCTGATGAGAGGCGTGACGTCATCGACCACGAGCACCGTGCCGTCGAAGCTGCCTTCGAGGCCCGCGACCCGGGTTGCGGCCGCCGCCACGTGGCGTTCCCGCCCGTCCTTGACGAGGGCGACTTCCTGCGCGAACGAGTCCATCTTCGCGCGCGCCGCCTGATCGAGCACGTCGTTGATCGGCGCCAGGTCTGGACGCGCGAACACATCCACGGCGGCGCTGCCGACCACCGACGCCTCGAGCTCGAGCAGGCGCAACGCCGAAGGATTGATGGTGCCGATGTGCCCGGACCGGTCGATGGACACGACGCCGGTCGCGATCCGCTCCAGGATGGCTTCTATGTACCGCCGTCTCCCCTCGCCCTCGTCGTGCTTGCGTT
>JANONE010000441.1:0-15971 GCA_031420675.1 Ilumatobacteraceae bacterium
GGGGGAGCACCAGGGCAACAGCTACGATCGCTGGTCCATGGCCGTCGACGTGACCACCTCCGTGTACGAGGGACCGTTCGACCTGCTGTTGCACCTGATCCTGAGGGAGCAGGTCGACATCTACGAGGTCAACCTGAGCCGCATCGTCGACGCTTACCTGGAGGAGATCGAGCGGTTGCTGCACCTCGATCTCGACCTGGCCACAGAGTTCCTGCTCATCGCGTCCACGCTGGTCGAGCTGAAGGCGCGCCGCCTGTTGCCCGGTCGCGACGACATCGACCTCGACGACGAACTGGCCCTGTGGGAAGAGCGCGACCTCCTGCTCGCTCGACTTCTGGAGTGCAAGACGTTCAAGGACGTCGCCGGCGTGTTCAGCAGGTTGGCCGACGATGCCGACCAGTCGTTTCCCCGCCTGGTTGGCGCCGACGATCGCTTCGCCGAGCTGATGCCCGACCTGATGGAGGGCGTCACCCCAACGCGCCTGCATCGGGCGTTCATCAAGGCGGTCACCCCCAAGGTGGTGCCCCGCATCGATCTCTTCCACGTCGCGCCCATTCGCGTGAGCGTCGCCGACGCATTGGTCGAACTGATCGACGAACTGCCTCGCGTGGGCCACATGTCGTTCCGCCGCCTCACCAGCGGTCTGGTCGAGAGGCTGGAAGTGATCGTGCGCTTCCTCGCCCTGCTCGAACTGTTCAAGCAGGGTTTGGTGGAGTTGGAGCAGACCGAGCACTTCGGCGACATCGACGTGGTGTGGACGGGCGGCGCCGGGGCGCTCGACGATCTCGTGATCGATGACTACGAAGGATGAGCAACTGACCGTGCCGGACCAACCCAATCCCCTCGACGCAGAGACCGTGCGCGCCATCGAGGCGATCATTCTGGTCGCCGTCGAGCCGGTGCCCAGCGACCTGCTGGCCCAGTTGCTCGAGCAGCCCATCGTCATGATCGACCGGCTGTGCGCCGAGCTGGCCGACTCATACGCCGCAGCGGGCCACGGGTTCCAGCTCGTCAAGGTTGCGGGCGGCTACCGGTATCAGACCCACCCCGACCTGTCGCCCTACGTCGAGCGCTTCCTGCTTGACGGCCAACGTGCCCGTATGAGCGGCGCCGCGCTGGAGACGCTGGCGATCATCGCCTACAAGCAGCCGTTGTCGCGGGCCCAGGTCGCCAGCATCCGTGGCGTCGACCCCGATGCCGTGATCCGCACGCTGCAGGCCCGCGGCTACGTCACCGAGGTGGGCCGCGACAGCGGGCCTGGCCAGGCAATCCTGTTCGGTACCACGCCGTCGTTCCTGGAGAAGCTGGGCGTCAACTCGCTGGCCGACCTGCCGCCGATCGCCGGGTTCGTGCCCGGCGCCGATGTGGTGGAGGCCCTCGAACACGGCTTGCGCATCGATCCGTCGGCCGACGCCCGTGACTGATCGCGAGCCCGATGCACGCGAGATGGAGCCGCCGCTGTGGGAGCAGTTGGCGGCGAGATCGGCTGAGTTGCCGCAGGGCGAACGTCTGCAGAAGGTGCTTGCCGTTCGCGGTTGGGGCAGCCGGCGTGTGTGCGAGGACATGATCTCCGACGGCCGCGTGACCGTCAACGGCGAGGTGGCAGTCCTCGGGCGCCGTGTCGACACCGACCACGACCACGTCCAGGTGGATGGCGTGCCGATCGGTGTGAAGCCCGGCCTCGTCTACTACCTGTTGAACAAGCCGGAAGGTGTGGTCACGACGGCGCACGACCCGCAGGGCCGGCCGACCGTGGTGGAGATCGTGCCGCCCGAGCCGCGCGTGTATCCCGTCGGCCGGCTCGATGTCGGCACCGAGGGTTTGCTGCTGCTCACCAACGACGGCGACCTCGCTCACCGCTTGGCGCACCCCAGCCACGGAGTGGAGAAGGAGTATCTGGCGGAGGTGGCCGGCGCCCCGAACGGTGGCGTGGTGCGTCGCCTGCGCGATGGCGTGGAGCTGGATGACGGCGTCACGGCGCCCGCCAAGGTGTCGCAGCCCAGCCCGGGCGTGTTGCGCATCACCATCCACGAGGGTCGTAACCGCCAGGTGAGGCGCATGTGCGAGGCCGTTGGCCACCCGGTGCAACGGCTGGTTCGGGTGCGGATCGGGCCCCTTCGCGACGCTCAGCTGAAGCCGGGGGAGTGGCGCGAGCTGACGCAGGCAGAGGTGCGCAGCCTGGTAGAAGCGGCTGCGGGCGACACCCGGCCGATACGCTGATCAACCGTGTCAAGCAGTCGTCGGGCGAACATCGTGGGCCTCGGGCTCATCGGGGGCTCCATCGCTCGCGCGCTCACCGAACGCGGGTGGCATGTCACCGGCGACGACCACGATCCATACCGCTGCAATCAGGCCGACGCCCTCGGCTTGATCGGCGAGATCGGTCTCGATCCGAAGGCGGAGATCACCTTCGTAGCCACGCCGGTGCTCACGCTCGTCGACCAGGTGAAGCGTGCTCTGGCGGAGACGGCGGGCGTCGTCACCGACGTGGGCAGCGTGAAAGCTGCGCTGGTCGCCGCGATCGACGATCCGCGGTTCGTCGGCGGCCACCCAATGGCAGGCAGCGAGCTGGAAGGGCTCGATGGAAGCGACGCCAGCATGTTCGAGGGTGCCGTATGGGTGCTCACCCCATCGGCCGCCACGGCTGACACCACGTTCAGCGCAGTGGCCGCGGTGGTTGCCGACTTCGGCGCCGATGTGGTTGCGCTGACCGCCGAGCGGCACGACCAGACGGTTGCCGTCATCAGTCACGTACCACACCTGACGGCTGCGACGCTGATGGGGTTGGCGAGCGATCGCGCCGAGGAACATGCCGCCTTGCTGCGGCTGGCGGCAGGCGGTTTCCGCGACATGACCCGCATCGCGAGTGGCCAGCCCAACATCTGGCTCGACATCTGTGCGGAGAACCGGGATGCCATCCTGTCGGCGCTCGATGCGCTGATCGACGGGCTGCAGGGCATGCGGCGGGTGGTCGACACCGACGATCGCGTCGAACTGCACCGGCGGCTCTCACATGCACGCGACGCGCGCGCGAACCTGCCCGTGCGCGGCAGCCAGCCCGGCGAGTTCTCCGAGATCCGCATTCCCATTCCCGATCGCCCCGGCGCTGCAGCAGAGGTGTTCACTCTGGCCGCCGAGTTGGGCGTCAACCTGTACAGCTTCGAAGTGGTGCACAGCGTGGAAGGCAATCGCGGCGTCGCCGTGGTGCTGGTCGACTCGTCGTTGGCCGACATGTACCGAGGCGGGCTGATCGCCCGCGGGTACCGTCCAGCAGTGCAGCGGTTGAGCTGAGCGGGGTCGATGGACGTCTACCGCGTTGCTCCCCTAGGCGTTCCGATCGACGCCGTGATCGAAGTGCCCGGATCGAAGAGCGTGGCCAATCGGGCGCTGGTCTGTGCCGCACTCGCCGACGGGGAGACCGTGCTGCACGGCGTGCCCAACGGCGACGACACGGAGGCGATGCTCGACTGCCTGCGCGCTCTCGGCTTGGAGGCCGAACGGGGTGGCGACGAGGTGCGCATCGCCGGTGGTTTGCGCTCGTTCCGACGCGGGCCGGCCACGTTGCCGGCTCGTCTCGCAGGCACCACGTCGCGCTTCGTGACGGCGCTCGCCGCGCTCGGGCCGGGGCCGTACACGATCGACGGCCACGCTCCGCTGCGCAACCGGCCGATGGCGCCGTTGCACGACGCGCTCGCGTCGATGGGGGTGCAGGTGCGCCCCACCGGCGCCTGGGGGCATTTGCCGGTCACGGTGCAGGGGCCCGTCGACATCAGCCTTGATGAGGTCTCGGTGCGCGGCGACGTCAGCAGCCAGTACCTGACAGCGCTGATGTTGATCGCCCCGTACTTCCCCAATGGGTTGCGTTTCATGCTCACCACACCGTTGGTGTCGCGGCCGTACATCCGCATCACGGCGGCGGTGATGGAGGCGTTCGGTGTACCCGGCGTCGAGCTGGGCGATCGCATCGTCACCGTCCCACCGGGGCGCTATCGGGCGAGAGAGTTCACCATCGAGCCCGACGCCAGTTCGGCGAGCTACCCACTCGCAGCCGCGGCCATCTGTGGCGGCAAGGTGCGGGTGCCCGGCCTCACCGACACGTCGTTGCAGGGCGACGCTGCGTTCTGCCACGTGCTCGCGCGCATGGGTTGCGAGGTCGTGCAGGACCAGTCGGGCACCACCGTCAGCCGCTTCGGGCCGCTGCGCGGTATGGCGATCAACATGGTCGACCTTTCCGATCTCGTGCCCACGCTGGCCGTCGTCGCCGCGTTCGCCGATGCGCCCACCGACATCTACGGTGTCGGCTTCATCCGCAGCAAGGAGAGCGATCGTCTCTCCGACCTGTGCGCCGAGCTGCGCCGTGCGGGTATCGACGCGGTCGACAACCCCGATGGGCTGGTCGTACGGCCCAGCACTGCCCACACGGCCACCTTGGCAACACATAACGACCATCGGCTGGCCATGGCCTTCGCGCTGGTCGGCCTCGGCGCGAGCGGCATCATCGTCGAGGACCCGGATGTGGTGAGCAAGAGCTGGCCCGACTTCTGGACGATGATCGAGAGCCTGCGATGAGCGACCGGGCGGCCGATCACGTCGCTGCCTTCGATGTCGACGGAACGTTGACGGTGCGCGACTGCGTGCGTCCGTTCCTGGTGCGCGTCGGGGGTTGGCCGGGCATCTCGCTGGCGTTGTTGCGCAAGCCGATGGCTACGGTCGGCGCTGCCGCCGGGCGCGACCGCGACCGTTTCAAGGAGCTGATCGTGGGCGGTGTGCTGCGCGGCCGCAAGGTGGCGCAGGTGGAGGCGATGGGCGAAGTGTTTGCCGAACAGGTCGAGGCCCGCTGGCTTCGGGCCGACACGATCGCGCGGTTGCGCTGGCACCAGCGCGCTGGTCACCGGATCGTGCTCGTGTCCGCGTCGCTCGGGCCATACCTGCGGCCGCTCGGCCGCCGCCTCGGTGTCGACGATGTGCTGTGCGCCGAACCACTGCGCGCCGGCGACGAGTTCGGCGATGGGCTCGACGGCGTCAACTGTCGTGCCGAGGAGAAGGTGCGCCGGCTCGATGCCTGGCTCACCGCCAGCCACCTCGAGGACGCCACGGTCTGGGCGTACGGCGACAGCGCCGGCGACCGCGCGATGTTGGCCCGCGCCGATCATCCGCTCTTGGTGAAGGGCGCCGCCGTGCCCGCTGTGCCAGTGGGCTTCGAATGATCCGCTCCATCATCCGCGAGGCTCGGCCCAAGCAATGGGTCAAGAACGTGCTCGTCTTCGCTGCCCCCGGTGCCGCCGGTGTGCTCGACAACTGGTCGTTCCTGTGGAGGGTGCTGCTGACGTTCGTGGCGTTCTGCCTCGCCAGCAGCGGCACTTACTTCTGGAACGACATCCACGACGTCGAGGCCGATCGCCAACACCCGACGAAGTGCCATCGCCCGATCGCCAGTGGGGCGTTGCCGTTGCGGACGGCGCGTGTGGTCGGTAGCGCGCTGTTGATCGGCGGCGTCGGTCTTGCGTTCGGTCTCAGTTGGAAGCTGGGGCTGGTGGCCCTGGGGTACGTGGCGCTGACCACCTTGTACAGCACCGTGCTGAAGCACGTGGCGGTGGTCGACCTGGTGATGGTGGCCGCCGGGTTCGTGCTGCGGGCAATCGCCGGCGCCGTGGTGACCGACGTGAAGATGAGCACCTGGTTCGTGCTGTGCACTTCGTTCGGGTCGTTGTTCATCGTCACCGGCAAGCGCTTCGCCGAGTTGCGCGAAGCCGACGAGGGGTACCTCGCCCGCGCCACGCTGGAGGAGTACACGCTCAACTTCCTGCAGACCGTGTTGTCGGTGAGCCTCGCCGCAACGCTGGTGAGCTACTGCATCTGGGCGTTCGAGGTGCGCGAGCTGTCGGGGAGCAGTTGGCCGTTCTACGAGCTGTCGATCGTACCGATGCTGGCCGCGCTGCTGCGCTACACCTTGATCCTCGAGCAAGGCCACGGTGCCGCTCCGGAGGAGATCTTTGCCGCCGATCGTTGGCTGCAGGCGCTCGGTGTGCTGTGGGTGATCGTGTTCGGGTTGGGGGTGTACGTAGGGTGAGCGCCGTGCGATCGTTCGACGAAACTTTGCAGGCGGTGCGCGGCGTCGATGGCTGGATGAGCCCCGATCAGGCCGAGCGCCTGTACCGCGCGGCGGCTGCTACACGCGCCGGCGACACCATCGTCGAGATCGGCAGTTTTCGCGGTCGCAGCACGATCGTGCTGGCCAGCGCGGCTCCGCAGGGTGTGCAGATCGTGGCCATCGACCCGCATGCGGGCAACGACCGCGGCCCACAGGAGATCGGTGGGTTCCAGGCGGCGGCCGCTACCGACCACGACGTGTTCAATGCCAACGTGGCTGCGGCCGGTGTGGCCGATCGCATTCGTCACGTGCGCCAGTTCAGCGACGAAGCGCACGGCGTTGTGCTTGGCGAACTGGCGGTGTTGTACGTCGACGGTGCACATCGTTACGCGCCGGCGCGCGCCGACATCCATGACTGGGGCAGGCGTGTGTCGCCGGGTGGCACGCTGCTGATCCACGACTCGTTCTCCTCGGTCGGTGTCACGCTGGCGATTGCTCGCGAGCTGATCTTGGGTGGCCGCTGGCGATACATAGGCAGATCTCGCTCGCTCACCGAGTACCGAGCCGATCTCGATGGCACGTGGGCCAGCCGGCTCGGCAATGCCGGTCGCCAACTTCTGCAGCTGCCCTGGTTCGCCAAGAACCTGCTGATCAAGGTGCTGTTGCGGCTGCAGCTCGGTGGGGTCCTCAAGAAGCTCACCGGCCGCGACCCAGAATGGCCCTACTGATGGAACGGCCCTACTAGTGGAACGGCTCGACTGATGCCGTCGTTGCGGCGCTCGCTGACCGGTTGGGGGCGTACCAACGCGACCGTCGCCGAGGTGTTGGAATTGCCCAATCATGAGGTGCCTGCTGCGCTGAAGGAGGTCGGCCCTCGTGGCGCGCTCGTGCGCGGGTTGGGCCGTAGCTATGGCGATGCCGCCCAGAACGCGGGTGGGTTGGTGCTCCGCCTGCTGGGTGCTGCCCATCAAGCGGTGCTCGATGCGCAGCGTGGCACCGTCACCGTGCCGGCGGGTGTCAGCATCGACGATCTGCTGCGGGTCATCGTGCCACGGGGATACTTCGTGCCGGTCACTCCGGGGACGCGCTTCGTCACCGTCGGCGGGGCTATCGCGAGCGACATCCACGGGAAGAACCACCACGTCGAAGGGTCGTTCGGCAATCACGTCGCGTCGCTGACGATGTTGCTCGCCGACGGTTCGCAGGTGGTGGTCGGGCCGCAGCAGCAGCCGGAGCTGTTCTGGGCAACGGTCGGTGGCATGGGCCTCACCGGGGTCATCCTCGACGCGACGGTGCGATTGCTGCCGATCGAAACGAGCAGCATGTCGGTGGACACCAGCCGCATGCCCGACCTCGATTCGCTGCTCAGCGCGATGGCCGAGGGAGACGACGACTACCGCTACAGCGTGGCCTGGATCGACCCGCAGGCCAAGGGACGCCACCTGGGTCGTAGCGTCCTCAGCCGTGGCGACCACGCCGGCCTGGACCAACTGGGTCCGAAGGACGCCATCGACCCGCTGGCCTACGGGCCCAAGCAGCTGGTCGCGATGCCGCCGCTGGTGCCACCGATGGGTGTGGTCAACCATGCCACCGTCGCAGCCTTCAACGAGCTGTGGTTCCGCAAAGCGCCCCGCCACCGCGTCGGGCAACTACAGAGCATCGCTGCCTACTTCCATCCACTCGACATGGTGGGTTCATGGAACCGCATCTACGGAACGAAGGGGATGCTGCAGTACCAGTTCGTGGTGCCCTTGGGCCAGGAGGAAGCCATGCGCACCGTGATCGAGCGCCTCTCGGCCAGCGGCACGGCCAGCTTCCTGGCTGTGCTGAAGCGCTTCGGGCCCGGCAGCCGAGCACCGCTCAGCTTCCCTGCTCCTGGCTGGACGCTGGCGCTGGATGTGCCCGCCGGAACAGGTGGCCTGGGCGACATGCTGCACGGCCTCGATCGTGTCGTGCTCGACGCCGGCGGCCGGCACTACTTCGCCAAGGATGCAGTCACCACTCCCGACGCCATTCGCCGCGGGTACCCTCGGCTGGCGGAGTGGAAGGCCGTGCGCGACGCTGTCGACCCGTTGGGTGTGTGGCAGAGCGATCTTTCGCGCCGCCTCGGCCTCACCGACTGAAAGAGAACCCATGGACAACGCACTCGGGGAACCCCAGACCATCCTGCTGCTGGGAGGTACCAGCGACATCGGCTTGGCCATCGTTCGCGAACTGCTCAGCCCGGCCGCACGCACCGTCGTGTTGGCCTGCCGCACCACCGAAGGGGGCGAGCAGGCCGCTGCCGGCCTTCGCCACGACGGGTTGACGGTCGACGTCGTCCACTTCGATGGCGCGGCCACCGACACCCACGAAGCAGTGGTTCGCGACGTGTGCGAGCGCCACGGCGACCTCGACCTCGCGATCGTCGCATTTGCCCAACTGGGCGAGGGCGAGGCGACGTCGAAGGATGTGGCTGCGGCTGCCGGTCTCACCGATGTGAACTTCACCGGCTGCGTCACCGCCACGATCGCGGTGGCCAACCGGATGCGTACACAGGGCCACGGGGCGATCGTCGTCCTCAGCAGCGTGGCCGGCGAGCGAGTGCGCAAGGCCAACGCCGTCTACGGAGCTACCAAGGCGGGCCTCGACGGATTCGCCCAGGGCCTGGGCGACGAGTTGGCCGGTGAGGGTGTGCACGTGATGGTGGTGCGACCCGGCTTCGTGCATTCGTCGATGACGGCCGGCCACGAGCCGGCACCGTTCGCAACGACGCCGGAGAAGGTGGCCGAGGTCACGGCCAAGGGCCTGCGCGCCGGTCGCCGCACCGTCTGGGCCCCCGGCATCCTGCGCTTCGTGTTCATGGCCCTGCGGCACACGCCCGGCCCTGTGTGGCGCCGCTTGCCCTTGGGCTGAGCAACGCCGGAGCGCGTGTCGGTCACTCGCCGTTGCGTTTGGCAAGTTCGCGTTCGAAGTCGGCGCGGCGTTGGGCGCCGATCCCGATGCCGGCAGGGCTGATGCCATCGCCCTGCGCGCACTTCTGATAGAGCAGCACGAGCGCGTCTTGGTAGTCGCCGACGAGGCAGAACTGGTCGGCCACCACCTGGTTGGGCGCCTCGCTGCCGCGGTCGCTGGACGAGTTGGGCTCGTACCAGCCGGTCCAGAAGTTGGTGAGGATCAGCCAATCGGCGCTGGCGACGTCGTCGGCGAGGCGGGAGCCCTCCTGGTCGGCGAGGCCCGGGTCCATCTCGATGTAGTACGTCGCCGGCGTCAGTTCGGGGAACATGTAGTAGAACGCGGCGTCGCTGTAGATCGTGCGGCTCAGATCTGCGGGGCCGACCAGCAGGCGGTCGCCCGCGGTGGACAGCCGATCGAGGTCGTCGATCACCGCCTGGCTGGCAGCCTGTAGGGGCCGGTTCCCGAAGTAGAAACGGCGATCACCGTGAGCGACCTCGAACCCTCCGGGCTTGTTGCCAATGCTCACGCGGGTCTGCAACAGGTAGTAGCGATAGGTGAAGAAGGGGTTGACCACCAGCATCGTGGCGGCGATGGCGGCACCGGCGACGAGCCATGCGTGACGAGAGAGCCGCGGCACCACCCGCGGCACCAACTCGACGAACAGGCAGGGGAGCAGCGCAAACGAGACGGAGGAACCCCATGCGAGGTGGGTGCTGTCGGGGCGCTGCAGGGCCTGCGGCAGCATGCCGAGACCGAACAGCGAGGCGCCCATCAGCACCGTGTAGCGGTTCACCGACCCCCCAGCGCGGCGGCTGAGGCGGCGGGCCACCAGCGGCAAGGCGATTGCCACGGCGATGACGACGAAGAACCAGAGGAACAACTGGTGGTTGGCGGAGAGCGCAGGGAAGCGCCACCAGGGTGCGTCGAGGGGGCCCTCGGCGACCGCCTGCAGCGCGCCATCGAGGTGACCGAAGCTCGGTGGCCGAGGGAGCTCGCGGCCGGGCCGCAGGTCGAACACGGGCTGCAGGAACATGCCGCGCACGCTGGGGCCGATGCCGGCCAGGAACAGGTGCACGATCAACGGCACCAGACCGACACCGAGGCCGACCGCCGCCGGCTTCCACGTGCGCGCAGTTCTACTGCGCCACAACAGCCAGCCGTGCACCAGGCCGAGAGCAAGCGCGAGATCGGGCCGGTAGCCCAGCGCGAAACCGACCAGCAGCCCCGCGGCGACGAGCGAACGCCGGCGGGAGGGGCCGTCGGTGTGGAGAGCGCGGATTCCGAACACCACGCTCCACAACCCGAGCGCGATGGCACCCTCCCACGCGAGCGCGGACAGGCCGATCGGGGTGAGCACCAGCAGTGTGACGGTGACGGCACTGATGACGGCGATGCGCCGGCCCCAGGCCCGGGCGAGGGTGAACAGGGCGAGGATGATGCCGATGTGCTGCAGCAGGCCGAACACACGCTGGCTCTCCAGCGTGTCGCCGAACACCCAGTACCACCCTGCCAGCACGTGGAGCGAGAACGGCCCGTAGAGGTGCAGGAAGTCGACGTTGGGTATGTCGCCCTTCAGGACCCGTTGGGGGAAGGTGAGCATGAACCCTTCCTCCATCGAACTCCCGGTGGCGAGGAACAGGCCGCGCAGCGGTAGCGCGATCACGGCGGCCACCATGCTCAGCGAGATCAGGGTGCTTCGACCCGGCCGGCGATGCAGGCGGCCTCCGAGCACGAACGGCACCTCGGTCGCGTCGGCAGGAGGAATCTCGGGTGCGGCATCTGACACGCGGCGACTCTAGTGATCGGGGGCGTGAACACGCGGTGTCGCGTTCTGGTTCGGTACTCTCTGTCCGCCATGTCGAACGCGGCGACGTCAACGTCAACGACCCAACCCACGATCGAACAGCTCGCCGTCGACATGATCGCGGTGGGTTGCCGTCGGGTGCACGTGCTCGCCTGGCGCGACCTCGACGATGCTGATGCCGGTGGTTCAGAGGTGCACGCCGACCACTTCATGCGTCGCTGGGCCGAAGCCGGGCTCGATGTCACGCAACGCACCTCGTTCGCCGAAGGCCTGCCGACACACGCGGAGCGAAACGGCTATCACGTGGTGCGCAAGGGCAGTCGCTACAGCGTGTTCCCGCGCGGTGTGGCGCGCGAGCTGCGGTCGCGACGCGACTACGACGCTCTCGTCGAAGTGTGGAACGGCGTGCCGTGGCTGAGCCCGGTGTGGTGCCACAAGCCGCGCATCACGTTCCTGCACCACGTGCACGGGCCGATGTGGGATCAACTGCTCCCCAGGCCGTTCGCGTTCATGGGTCGAGCGGTCGAGGCCCGGCTGGCACCGCCGTTCTACCGTCGAACGCTGACGCTGACCCCCAGCGAGGCGACTCGCGACGACCTGCTGCACCTCGGCTTCAAGCCCGAGCGGGTGGTGGCCGTGAACAACGGAGTCGAGGACGTGTTCCATCCGGGCGACGGCCACGCCGGAGCGCCCACGATCGTGTGCGTCGGTCGGCTGGCGCCGGTGAAGCGTCAGGACAAGTTGATCGACGCGGCGGTGGTGGGCAAGCGACGCGTGCCGGATCTGCAGTTGGTGATCGTGGGCGAGGGGCCGCTACGGCCGGTGCTGGAACAACGCATCGCGCACCACCGCGCCGGTGACTGGATCCACCTGGCCGGCAAGCTGAGCCGCGCGGAACTCGTCGAGCTGTATCAGCAGGCGTGGTTGGTGACCAGCGCCTCGTTGGCCGAAGGCTGGGGCCTGACGCTCACCGAGGCCGCCGCCTGCGGTACGCCCGCGGTCGCCACCGACATCAACGGGCATCGCAGCAGCGTCGTCGACGGCGTCACCGGCGTGCTCGTCCCGTTGGAGCACTTGGGCGACACGATCGCCGACGTGCTGCTCGACGACCCGCGTCGTTCGCGCCTCGCCGACGCCGCGCTCGCCCGCGCGCGCACGCTGACTTGGGAAGCCTCGGCGCGAGGCGTGCTGGAAGGCCTGCACGGTCAGGTAATGGCGAAGGCGAAGCGGTAGCGGCCGATCAGCCCGGCAGCAGCCTGGTGGCGGTCTTGAGCAGCTTCAGCGCGCCTTGCTTGGCGATCGTGCGGTGGTGGCTCCTGCCCGCATCAGCCGTGGTGGCACGGTTCACCTGAAACCAGTCGTAGCTGTCGGCCAGCATCTCGTCGTTCGAATACCTGGGCTGCCAGCCCAACGTATCCTTCACGTGCGCGATGTCGAACCACAACGACTTCGAGTACATCAGCCAGTGGTACGGGGCGAAAGGCGCCAGGTGCAGCCCGGCGGCGGCTTTCATCGCCAACGCAGCAGGGCCGGCGGGCAGTGAGCGCACCTTGGAGCCGGTGCCGGCGTGAGCACACAGCGATTCCAGCGACTCGCGCATCGTGCCGAAGCGGTCGGTGCCGGCGTTGAACACTGCGGGCCCGGCGTTGGCGCCGGCCAGCAGGCACACCTCGGCCAGATCGTCGGCGTGCACGAACTGGTAACGGTTGCTGCCGTCGCCCAACACGAAGATGTCGGCGCCATCGGCCACCCACTCGAAGAGGATGCCGAAGATGCCCAACCGGCCATGCCCGAGAATGGTGCGCGGCCGCACGATGGTGACATCGAGGCCCCCGCGTACGGCGTCGAGGCACGCCCATTCGGCGGCGAGCTTGGCGTGGCCGTACGACTCGGCGGGGGAGGGCACGGTGGAGGGCAGCACCGGGTTGCTGCGGGGCACGCCGAACACGGCGCTGGACGACGTGTGCACCACCTTGCTGACGCCCGCCCGCCGGCATTCGGCCAGCAGCAGCGTGGTGCCATCGACGTTGACCGTGCGCAGCAGCTCCTCGTCCTTGGCCAGCGGCACCTGGGCCACGTTGTTGAACACGACGTCGACGCCGTGCACAGCCTCGGCGACCACGTGAGCATCGCGGATGTCGCCTTTCACCAGTTCCACCCGCGACGGCCGGTCGTCGACGTCGTTGAGGTCGAGCACCCGCACGGTGTGGCCGGCAGCCACAAGACGGTGCACGAGCAGCGACCCGAAGTAGCCGCTACCACCGGTGACGAGCGAGACCGTCACAGTTCCAGCCCCTGGTCGATGCACCAGCGGACGCTGCGGCGCATTCCCTCGTACAACTCGACCTTGGGCACGTAGCCGATCTCGGCAGTGGAGCGGCTGATGTCGACCGCGATGGTGTGGCCCATCTCGCCCAACACGTGGAGTTGCTGTTGGTAGATGCCGAGGCCCTGCAGAATGCGGTCGCCGAGCTCGGCAACTCGTGATGCCAACGGCGGCAGATGAGTGGTGGGAGGCTTGACCGACAAGCCTTCGTCGGTGAGCGCACGACCGACGGTCTCGATGATCTCGGCCACCGTGTAGGCCCGTGCGTCGGCGATCCAGTAGCCGCGGCCGCGGGCGGCGGGAGTGAGCTCGGCGCCGAGAATGCCATCGACGAGGTTGTCGACGTACACCATCGAACGGCGCTGATCACCCTTGCCGATGACAGGGAACTTGCCGCTGCGGACCAACCGGAAGAACGTGGTCTGGCGGGCCGGCTGGAACGGGCCGTAGAACCACGGCGGCCGCACGATCGTGGCGTCGAGCCCGGCGGCGACCGCTTCATTGACGGCGATCTCACCCTGCATCTTCGACGTGCCGTAGCCGAGGTAGGGGTTGAACGGTTCGTCGTGGCGGAACGTGTCGCTGTTGTCGGGGTTGGTGCCGAACGGGCTGTTCGACGACACGTGCACGAAACGACGAACACCCGCATCGGCGGCGGCCCCGGTGAGATGACGAGTGCCGTTGGTGTTCACGTCGTAGAACTGGCGCACCCGCTTGGGGTGAATGACTCCGGCGGTGTGCAACACGTCGCTGTCGGTACCCACCTGGTGGAGCAGGCGGGCAGCGGTGTCGGCCTTGGCGACGTCGCCGATGATGATGTCGACACGGTCGCGACCGGACTCGGTGCGCTCGTCGACGAACCTACGGAGATCATCGGCCTCCGCCGTGCTGTGGGCCAACAGTCGAACGTGGGCCCGCTGCGGGTCGGCCAGCAGTCGGTGGGTGAGCGCTCGGCCCAACCAACCGGCAGCGCCGGTGACCACAGTCGTGTGCGGCACGCCCCATTGTTCGATGAGTGGTTGCGGGTGCGCTTCAGGCACGACGACCTCCATTGGCGACGAAGCGGCGAGCGTTGCGAATGGCGAAGGCCATCACCGACGCCTGCGGGTTGACGCCTGGCGCGGTGGGCAGCAGCGAGGCGTCGTTGACGTGGATGTTCTTGCAGCCGTGCACGAGCCCGAACGAGTTCGCCCCGCATCGGCCTTCCAGTTCACCCATCGGCACCGTGCTGCACAGGTGCACCGTCATCACACTGGCCTTGGTGGCCGAGAATGCTTGTTGCATGGCGGCGATGTCGCGCCGGTTGCGTACCGATGGCGCTCCCTTGAACGACGGGTACACCTCCAGCGCTCCGGCCTCCAACATCAGCAATGTGAGGCGGGAGAGGCCGCTGCGCAGCAGTTCGCGATCGCGACGCGTGAGCCCATAGGTGACGACCGGATCGCGCATGTGGGGGAACGAGCGGACGCGGCCGCGACCCTCACTGGTGATCGCCGCGTAGTACACGCTGATGTGCTGCCACTGGGTGATGGCCTGGCGGAAGTTGGGCCACGAATCGAGTAGCGAGAGGGCCACCAGACCGGGGTTGCTGGCCGACCCACCGAACGACAGGTGCGGCGCGAACTCCTTCACCTGGTGCACAGGGACGTCGTCGGGCACGTTGAGCGCATCGGCGAAGCGGGCGGCCAGCTTGACGGTGGGGTGCACCGCGAGCGTGCGGCCGATCTGGCCGCGAATGCCGGAGCGCTGCAGCAACGCTGGGGACTGGATGGCACCACCGCACACGAACACGTGGCGAAAGGTGATGGTGCCGTGGGTTCCGTCGGCGAGCGTGGTGTCGGCGCAGGTGGCCCTGCCGTTGGTGGTGACGAGCCGATCCACTCGACAACCGACGGCCAACCGGGCGCCGGCGGTCATCGCCCGCGGCAGGTACGTGCGGGTCATCGACTGGCGCTCGCCATTGGCGGTGTCGCCGCCAATCGGGCCTGTGGCCGGGTACTTCATCCAGCGCGGGATCTCGCCATTGCGCCAGCCGAGCGCGTTGGCGCCGCGGCGAAGTACTTCACTGGGTTCGGTGTAGTCGCCGCCTACGGGACCCACGCTGATTTCGCGTTCCACCTCGTCGGCGATCGCGAGCAGCTCGTCGGGGTCGAAGTCGTCGATGCGGAACTGTTCGCGCCAGCGCTGCAGCACGTCGCCCGGAGGCCGCCAGTAGAGACCGCTGTTCACTTCCGTGCCGCCGCCTGCGCAGCAGCCCTCGCTGTAGGCGATGGACGGCAGGCCGAACGCCACCGTGACCCCGCCCGCCCGGTACTGGCGATCCATCTGCTCGAGTGAGAACGGCACCACCGCGCCCTGTTCGACCCAGTCACCCTCCTCGACGACGAGCGCATCGAAACCCGCCTCGGCCAGCACCGTGGCGGTGGTGGCGCCGCCGGCGCCGCTACCGATGATCAGCACATCGGCGTCCATCGCCGCCGTGGCCGGCTGGGCGGTCATGCGGTCGCCTCGATCTGTGCGGCACCGGTGGGGGAGGTGGCCGGCCAGTGCTCCCAGATGTACGCGAATGCCAACGAGCGCACGAGGCGGGGGTACTCGGCGACGAGCGGCAGCGGCAGCTTCATCAGGATCCGGGCCAACACCCAGCCGCCGGGGACGGCCAGCAGACCGCGAAAGACGGAACCGAGCACGATGACGCCGAAGCGTGTGAAGCTGGGGAGGCCGTCGACCCTGTGGGCAACGAAGCCGATCACTTCCCTGCGTTGCGCCGCACCGAGGTGCGGGAGGTCGTGCGCGAGCAGCCGCTCGGCGAA
>JANONE010000442.1:0-2755 GCA_031420675.1 Ilumatobacteraceae bacterium
GAGGTGGACCCGCGTCAACTGTTCGCCTCACAGGGATGGGTCGTGCGGCACCATGCCGAGTACTACGGCACCGGCGAATGGGAGCTGACGGGCATCACCTCGGCCGACCGCGATAGCGATGCCAACCGTTTCCCGATCGTGGTCTGTGACCGCTACGGACGGCGGATCATCAGCACGGGGCACCATCGTGCGCTTGCCGCGCTGATCGAAGGCCGCCCGCTGTTGTGCCGAAAGGTGCCCGACGTCGGCGACGGCGCAGTGGCACTGTTGCCCCGGCTGCTGTTCGGGTCGTCGACCCGACTCGACCACGTCGAGTGCGAGTCGGTGGCGGCTGCGATCGACGCTGCTCGCAGCGGACAGATCGCGTTGTGTACCGACCTCGACGTGGCGAAGGCGGCCGGGCTCGCGATGTCGCCGTCGCTCCCTCACCGCCATCTGGTGGCGATCGAGCCAGCCCCGGTCCCTGTGGCCGATGAGTCGGTTGAAGAAACGCGCGCCGGCTGGTGTGGGGCTGGACTGTGCACGACGTGCGGGGGTCTCAAGTCCGCTATCAGAGTAATGAACGGCTTCGAGTTAGGAGATCATTGCTGGTGCGAAACGAGACCGGACGACCTCACCGCCGAGCAGCGGGAGTCCCGCCTGCCGTGCGTGCTGTGTCAGGTCTGCCGGCTGGAGGTGGTGAAGGGACACTTTCGGTGGCGATGGGTGATGTGCGAGTCGTGCCGGCCGCGCGCCAAGGCCTTCAACGAGCGGGTCGGTCTCAAGGTCCTCCTTCCGGGGATCCACTCGATCGTCAATGGCGGGCCGCTGTTGAACGTGGGCAACCGCACACCGAGCGAGGCCGAGTTCGTCGGCTTCGCCGACCAGCTCAACGGGATGGTCAGCGCGGTCTCGGCGTTCAGCAGCTGGAGCAGGCGAATGGTGCTCGAACGACTGCGCACGCTTGGTTTCGAAGCCGGCCAGGTGATCCCGCTGGAGGAGTACCTGAGCGCGTGCGAGGCGGCCGGCATCGATCGAGACGTCGGGTGGGCCGAGCTCGAGGCGCACATGTTCTCCACCGAACCGAGTGCGGACGAGTGAGGGACACAACACCCGTCACACAATTCGTCCCAGATCGCGTTGGAGACATGAGCCCATGAGTCGCTGACCTTCCGAGAACAACGAGGTGCAACCAGAGTGACCAACGCCCCTGCAATCACGTCCACCGGTGTGCGAGCGTCGGGTTCTATGGCAAACGACCCGAAGGCGCCTTCGCTGTTGACTCCGTCAAAGGTGACGGCATGGCTCGACTGCCCGCACTACCTCACACTCAAGCATCGCGTTGAGGCAGGCAAGTTCAAGCCCACCAACGGTGGAGTCGGCGAGTTCGCCCGCCTCCTGATGGACAAGGGACTCGAACACGAGCGGGCGTGCCTCGCCGAGTACCAAAGCTCGGGCAAGAAGGTGCACATCGTGCCCGATCGCCCGAAGGGGGAGTACTTCGGGGACTGGGTGGCCCGGGTCGGCGACGTGATGTCCGAGGGGTACGACATCATCTACCAGATGCCGTTCGTGCACGGTGGCATGCGCGGCATCGCCGACTTCCTCGTGAAGCACACCTTCGACGACGGAACCTTCACTTACGAGCCGCTCGACGCGAAGCTCGCCCGCAAGGAAGCCAAGCCAGGGCACGTGCTGCAGTTGTGCTTCTACGCAGATGCCATCGAGGCGGCTGGTCGCCCCGCGCCGGCGCAGATGCACATCTGGCTGGGATCGGGAAAGGTCGAGTCCATCCGGCTGGCCGAGGTGCGCGCCTATTGGAGGCGCCTGCAGCTTCAGTTGAAAGTGGCGATGGAGCCGGCACCCGATGCGCCACCAACCGCCCCGGTGAAGTGCAACCACTGCGGGTTCTGCGAGTTCACCGATGCCTGCACAGCTGTATGGCGAGCGGCAGATGCGTTGCAGTTCGTGGCGAGCATCCGCACCGTCGAGACGGAAAAGTTGGAGGCCGACGGCGTCGGCACGATGGCCGCACTCGCAGTGCGCACCGAGGAGGTCACGGACCTGCAGCCGGAGCGCCGCGCTCGCCTCGTTTCGCAAGCCGCGCTGCAGGTGCGGGCACGCGAGATGCCCGACGGAGCGGTACCCCCGTACCACGCTCTCCCCGACCCCACGCCAGAGGAAGCGGCTGCCGGGCTCGCCGGGTTGCCCGCGCCTGATGATGGCGACGTGTTCCTCGACTACGAAGGTCATCCGTTCTGGCGGGCCGACACCGGGCTGTTCTTCCTGTTCGGGTTGCTCACCAAGGGCACCGGCGGTGAGTGGACGTACGAGGCGCGGTGGGCGCACACCAAAGACGAGGAGGGCGCGCAGGCTAAGGCGCTCATCGAGTACTTCGCGGCCCGACGTCAGGCGTACCCGGGCATGCACGTGTACCACTACAACCACACGGAACGGTCAGCGCTGCAGTCGATGGCGGCCGAGCACGGCGCCGACCAGACGTTGTTGGAGGAGCTTGTCGACACGGGCTTGTTCGTCGACCTGTTGACGATCGTACGCAACTCGATGCAGGCGGGTGTGGAGTCGTACGGATTGAAGTCGATCGAACGGCTCGCCGAGTACGAGCGCAGCCACGACATCGACAAGGGCGCCGGCGCAGTGGTGGAGTACGACCGGTGGATGCACGACCACGACGGCGAGATCCTCTCCCGCATCGCCACCTACACCATGGACGACGTGCGCGCCACCCAGGTGCTGCGCGACTGGCTGATCGGCG
>JANONE010000443.1:0-5065 GCA_031420675.1 Ilumatobacteraceae bacterium
ACTCGCACCCCGGGGAGCAAGTACCCACTCCGATGCACCCGTCCGACTCGGAGCGATCACGTCTCACTCGGAGCGATCACGTGGTACTCGCAGGTTGACGGTCAGCCGGCCAGGACGACCGTGAGCACGCCGGCGGCCACGAGGGCGCTGGCGCCCAACTCGGCCCGTGAGTGGCCGTCCTTCAGCCACCAGCGCGACACGGCGAAGGTGAACAGCAACTCCACCTGACCCAGGGTGCGTACCTTCGCCGCGTTCTCCAGCGCGAGCGCCAATGCCCAGCCGGCCGAGCCGCACACACTGAGCACGCCCACTACCGCGCTCGACCGCCAATGCGTCAACCCCAGGCGGATCTGCTCGCGCTCTCGCGCCAACAGATAGCCACCGTGCACGATGATCTGCATGGAGTTCATCACCGCCAGGGTGACGAGTGCCCGCATCACGGTCGGCCCGCCATCGAGGGCTCTCGTGGCGCTGCGAATGCCGATCGACGCCAGCCCGAAGAAGCCGCCCGCGGCCAGTCCGTACAGCGCAGCCGGTTGTCGCGCTGCTCTCCACGTCAGCCGCCGCCCTCCGGCTGCGAGCAGGGCGACGCCGACCATGCACACGGCGGCACCGACCCAGCCACCCCAGTGCAACGACTCGCCGAGCACGATCCAAGAAAGCAGCGCGACCTGCACCACCTCGGTTTTGGCGAACACGGTGCCGACGGCGAAATCACGTTCGTCGAACGCCCGGATGAGGCAGACCGTGCCCAGGATCTGCCCCAGCCCTCCACCCAAGATCGTCGGCCAGAAGCGGCCGGCGATGTGCGGCCATTCGACACCGCCAACCCAGGCGACCAAGACAGCAAGCGCCGACAGCGGGGCGCCGTACACGTAGCGCACGAACCCCGCGCCGCTGACCGACAGCAGGGCGCGCAAACGGTGCTGCAGCGCCGTGCGAGCCGTTTGGAAACCGGCCGCCGCGAAAGTGACGATGATCCACATACATTCTCACATTGTAGGATTCAAATCTCAGATGAAGACTAGCTGATCTCGCTCGGTATGGTGCGCCTCGATATGTCCACCGGCCGGTACATCACGCTCGAAGGCGCCGAGGGCTGCGGCAAGAGCACCCATGCGGCGCGGCTGGCCGCGGCGCTCGCCGCGGTGCTCACCCGCGAGACGGGTGGCACGGCCGTCGGGCAGCGCATCCGCACCATCCTTCACGACACGTCCGTCATCAACCTCTCGCACCGGGCCGAGGCTTTGCTCACCGCCGCGGATCGCGCTCAGCACATCGATGAAGTCGTCGCACCAGCGCTCACCGCCGGCCGCCACGTGGTCAGCGATCGCAGCGTGTACTCCACGCTCGCGTACCAGGGATACGGGCGCGAGCTGCCCCTCGATGAAGTGCGGCGGCTCAACGAGTGGGCCGTCGGCACGCACTGGCCGGATCTCGTGTTGCTGCTCGACGCGGCACCGGAGGTGCTCGAACGTCGCATGAGCGGCCGCCAACTGGATCGCTTCGAACAGGAGGGCGGCGAGTTCCACCAGCGCGTGCGAGATGGTTTTCGTCAAATGGCGATCGACGAGCCCGAGCGGTGGGTCGTGATTGATGGGTCGCAGTCACTCGACGCGGTGGGTCGCTCCATCCGTGCCGCGGTCCGCGAGCGACTGGGCATCTGAATGTTCGCCGAGTTTGCGAAGTCGGTGTGGGACGGCGTCGTCGGCCAGCCCCGCGCCGTCGATCAACTCACCCGAGCCGCGGCCGCACCGGTGCATGCCTACCTGTTCGTGGGGCCTGCGGGCAGCACCAAGCACGAAGCAGCCCGTGCCTTCGCCGCGTTGCTGCTGGTCGGTCACGACGATCCGGATGTCAGGGATGCCCGTCTGGCACTCGCCGGCGAACACCCCGACGTACGCGAGGTCGAGCGCACCGGCGCGCGCATTTCCAAGGACCAGGTGACCGAGATCATCCGCAACGCTTCCCTCGCTCCCATCGAGAGCAGCCGCAAGGTGATGCTGCTCCACGAGTTCCACCTCCTGGAAGCAGAAGGCGCTGCCCGGCTGCTGAAGACCATCGAAGAGCCACCGGCCAGTGCGGTGTTCATCGTGTTGGCGGACCAGGTGCCACCCGAGCTGGTCACCGTCGCGTCGCGCTGTGTGCGCATCGAGTTCTCCGCAGTTCCCGAGGCCACGATCAGAGAGGTGCTCATCGCCGAGGGCACCACCACCGAGGCGGCCGCAGAGGCTGCGGCGGCCGCCGGCGGCAACCTCACACGAGCTCGCGTGCTGGCCACCGATCCAGGCTTGGTGGCACGGCGACAGGCGTTCGCCTCCATCCCGCAACGACTCGATGGCACCGGCACCACGGTCGTAGCCCTGTGCACCGAACTGAACGCACTCATCGAGGCCGCGGCTGCGCCACTCGCTGCTCGTCAAGCAGACGAGGCGACCGCGCTCGAGACCCGCGTGGCCGCCGTCGGCGAACGTGGTAGCGGGCGCAAGCAGTTGGAGGAACGCCACAAGCGCGAGCTGCGTCGCCACCGAGTCGACGAACTGCGCAGTGGCCTTGGCGTGATGGCCGGCACCTATCGCGACGCTCTCGTGCAACAACGGTTGGCCCGCCACGAGGCGGGGGTGCACGCTGTGCAACGCATCCATCGAGCAATCGACGCGCTGGATCGCAACCCCAACGAGACGCTGCTGCTGCAGTCGTTGCTGCTCGACCTGCCGTCTGTCTGAACCGACCGGCCGGCACCGGAAAGGGCGACGCTGCTCTCGGCAACCGGGTGGGCGCGCTCGCGACCGACCGCTAGCATTGCTGCCTGCGCCCAGGTAGCTCAGTCGGTAGAGCAACGCACTCGTAATGCGTAGGTCAGGAGTTCGATTCTCCTCTTGGGCTCCAGTCGTCATGTCGCTACCGCACCGTGCAGCGCGACATTCGTACAGAGTCGAAGGTCCCTGCCAGGCTCGTCTGTGCAACGGGTACTCTCGGCCGTGGCAACATCTTCGAGTGTTGCCGACATCTCGAGTAGTGGAGGGTCTTGCGTGAAAAGCTACCCGACCGATCGCATCCGCAACGTCGCCCTGGTGGGCCACGGCGGTGCCGGCAAGACGACGTTGGCGGAAGCGCTGCTGGTCCGGGCCGGTGCGGTACCGCGCGCCGGCAGGGTCGACGACGGCACCAGCCTGCTCGACACCGAGCCGGAGAGCATCAAGCGACGGATGTCGCTGTCGCTCGCGGTAGCGCCGTTCGAGTGGCAGACCGATGATGGCAACAGCTACAAGGTCAACCTGCTCGACACGCCCGGCTACCTCGACTTCGAGGGCGAGATCGACGCCGCCTTCTCGGTCGCCGATCTCGCAGTGTTCGTGGTGAGCGCGGTCGAAGGGGTGGAAGTGCAGACTGAACGGCTGTGGCGCAAGGCCGCCTCGTTCGGCTTGCCGCGGCTGATCTTCGTCAACAAGGAGGACAAGGATCGCGCCGACTTCCGCGCGGTGCTCGATCAGTTGCGCATTGCCTTCGGGCAGCGCATCACCCCGCTGGAGCTTCCGCTGGGTGAGGCGGGCACGTTGCACGGCGTCGCCGATGTGTTGTCCGAGGCCGCCCTCGAGTACGAACCCAGCGGGCAGCATCACACCGAGGCGGTCCCCGCCGATGTCGCCGAGGAAGAGCATGCGCTGCACGACGCGCTGCTGGACGAGATCGTTTCGGGCGACGACGCTCAACTGGAGCGCTACCTCGCGGGCGACACGCCGTCGGTCGCCGAACTGGAGCGCACGCTCGCGCACGAGGTGCTCGACTGTCTCGCGTTCCCGGTGCTGCTGGGCTCTGCGGTCACCGGTGTCGGTGTCGACCGGCTGGCCGACTTCATCTGCGGGCTGGGCCCGTCGCCCGCCGATCGTCCCGCGCCCGTCGCCGCCGGCGATGAGGTCGTGGCCGTCGCCGCCGATGGCGATGGCAGGCCGCTGATCTACGTGTTCAAGACGATCGCCGACCCATACATCGGTCAGCTCTCCGTGTTCAAGGTGTTGTCTGGCGTCGTGCGAACCGACGATCGCCTGGTCAACAGTGCCCATGGCGGCGAGGAACGGCTGCATGCGATGTTCGTTCTGCGCGGCAAGGAACAACAGCCGGCGACCGAGGTTGTCGCCGGCGACATCGCAGCGGTGGCCAAACTTTCCAACACGCACACCGGCGACACACTTGCACCCAAAGGCTCACCGGTGAAGGTGGTGCCTCCGGTTCGCCCGGCCCCGCAATACGGGGTGGCGATCGTGCCCCACACCCAGGCCGACGACGACAAGATGGGCAACGCGCTCGGCCGTCTGCGCGCCGAAGACCCATCCTTGTGGGTGCAGCGAGTGGAGGAGACCGGCCAGACGGTGCTGCGCGGTCTGGGCGACACACACGTCACGGTCGCGATCGAACGCCTGGCTCGCAAGTTCGGCGTCAACGTCGACACGGCCGACGTACGCGTGGCGTATCGCGAGACGATCAACGGCCCGGCCGGCGCCGAGGGCAAGTTGAAGAAGCAGAGCGGCGGCCACGGCCAGTTCGCGGTCGTCAACCTTCGGGTTGCACCGCTGCCCCGTGGCGCCGGCTTCACGTTCACCGACGCCGTTGTCGGTGGCTCGATACCGCGCAACTACATGGGTTCTGTGCAGGCCGGGATCGAGGAAACGATGGTGCGCGGCGGCGTGCACGGGTTCCCTGTCGTCGACGTCGCTGTCGAGTGTCACGACGGCAAGTACCACTCGGTCGACTCCAGCGACATGGCCTTCAAGACGGCGGCGTCGCTCGGCTTTCGCGACGCGATGGCGGCCGCAGGAATCGTCGTGTTGGAGCCGGTCTCGCTGCTGTGCGTGAACGTTCCGCGCGCCTACTCGGGCGACGTGATGGGCGACATCACTGCACGCCGCGGTCGGGTGCATGGCACCACGGCCACCGACCACGGCGAGCACGAGATCGAGGCACTGGTGCCCGCCAGCGAGCTGCAACATTACGCGATCGACCTACGCTCCATCACCGGCGGACGCGGCCATTTCACGGTGCAACACGACCACTACGACGTGCTGCC
>JANONE010000444.1:0-7546 GCA_031420675.1 Ilumatobacteraceae bacterium
GCGGACGAATCGCGACCAGAAGCCTGGAGTGAGAATCCGGCCTGGCGCGACGGGTCGGGCGGGCGAGTTATGGCCGGTAGCCTCTCGGGCATGGCTACCCCGTTCCCCGCCCTTGATGGTTCCGCGCCCGTCACCCAGCAGTTCGCCCAGGCTCCTGAGTTCGGTATCGACGTGTCGAAGCGTTACACCGCCACCATGGAGACCTCGATGGGCACGCTCGTCGTGGCACTCGACGCGATCAACGCACCTGGCTCCGTGAACAACTTCGTCTTCCTCGCCGCCCACCACTACTACGGCGGCGTCGTGTTCCACCGCATCATCAATGGCTTCATGTGCCAGGGGGGCGACCCCACCGGCACCGGTCGCGGTGGCCCCGGTTACCGCTTCAATGACGAACCGGTGAAGCAGAAGTACCAGATCGGCTCGCTGGCCATGGCCAACGCCGGCCCCAACACCAATGGCAGCCAGTTCTTCCTGATCAGCGGCCCCAGCGGAGTGAACCTGCCGCCGCAGTACAACCACTTCGGCCAGGTCGTGAAGGGCCTGGAGACAGTCGATGCGATGCAGCGGGTCGACACCGACCACAGCGATCGCCCGCGTACGCCTGTGGTAATCAACTCCGTCACCATTTCCGTCGCCGACTGACGCCGTCAGCCGAACGACAGATGGCAGCGGAGCGGCTCTCGCTCGCCCAGGCCCGTCGCATCGCTCTTGCGGCGCAGGGCTTCGCCGATCCCCGTCCCACGGGCCGCAGCGATCGTCGGCACTTCCGACGCGCGCTCGACAGGATGGGCCTCATCCAGATCGACTCCGTCAACGTGCTGGTGCGCAGTCAGGAACTGCCCCTGTTCGCCCGTCTCGGCCCACATCCGCGAACGATGATCGCCGACGCGACAGCGGCCGGCGAGCTGTTCGAGTACTGGGTGCACGAAGCGAGTCACGTGCCCACCGAGCACCACCACCTGCATCGCTGGCGGATGGCCGGCGGCCACAAGTGGGAGCACTACTGGACGCTGAGCTCCCGTCGTCCGGGCTACGTCGAGGAGGTGCTGCGGCGCATCGAGCTCGATGGCCCGGTGACCAGCGGCGACCTCAGCGAGCGTGTCGGCAAGAAGGGCCAGTGGTGGGACTGGGACGACGCCAAGGTCGCGCTGGAGCACCTGTTCTGGAACGGCCAGGTGACGGCCACACGTCGGGCCAACGACTTCGCCCGCATCTACGACCTCAGCGAGAGGGTGATTCCACCGCATGTGCGCGAACGCCCGGCGCCCGTAGAACGCGATGCGCGCAAGGAGCTGCTGCTGCTGGCCGCCAAGCACCACGGTGTCGGCACGCTGCAGGACCTCACCGACTACCACCGCCAGAAGAACGCACCCTGCAAGCCCCTTCTCGACGAGTTGGTGGAAGACGGCCAGCTGCTGCTCGTGCAGGTGCAGGGCTGGGAGAAGCCGGCCTACCTGCATCCGCAGGCGAAGTTGCCGCGCCGCATCGAGGCGTGCGCGTTCCTCAGTCCCTTCGACCCGGTGTGCTGGAACCGCGATCGCAGCGAGCGCTTGTTCGGGTTCCACTACCGCATCGAGATCTACACGCCTGGGCCGAAACGCATTTACGGCTACTACGTGCTCCCCATCCTGTGGGGCGATTCGCTCGTCGGCCGCCTCGACCTGAAGGCTGATCGCCACAACCGCACGTTGCTCGTGCAGGGGTCGTACGCCGAACCCGGCGTGCCCATCGAACTGCTGGCGCCGGATGTGGTTCGCGAGTTGCAGTCGATGGCCGGCTGGTTGGGGCTGGAACGTGTCAGCATCGCCGACCGCGGCGACCTGGCCTCCACCCTTGCGCGGGTTGCGGGTCAGTACGCTCGCGACTGATGTCGGACTCCCTGCCCTCGCTTCCCTCCGACCGCATGCCGCGATGGGTGTGGAAGGCCATCGCCATCTTCTGGGGCGGCGCAGTCGCGGCACTCGCCTTCCGTTCGGTCTGGGCGAGCCTTTACACGCTGTTCATCTTGCTGCTGGTCTCGTTGTTCCTGTCGTTGGCCGTCGAGCCGGGCGTGAACCGGTTGGCCAAACGGGGCTGGCGCCGAGGCACCGCGACCGCGGTCATCCTTGTCGGTGTCCTGGTGGCCTTCCTCGTGTTCGTCGTCGCCATCGGTGCACTCGTCGGCCAACAGATAGCGGAGCTGCTGGGCAACTCGGAGAAGTACGTCACGCGCACGGTCGACTTCGTCAACGACAACTTCGGCGCGCAGATCGATGCCTCACAGGTGATCGTGGACATCAACAAGCCCGAGGGCAGGGTTCAGAGGTTCATCAAGAGCCAGCAGAACAAGGTGGTCGACCTGTCCGTGGCCGCCCTCGGCCTGGTGGTGCAGGGCCTGTCGGTGATGCTCTTCACCTTCTACCTCGTGGCCGATGGCCCTAAGTTGCGGCGCGTTATCTGCAGCCGGCTGCGGCCAGAACGCCAGCGCTCTGTGCTGGACGCGTGGGAGCTCGCGATCGACAAGACCGGCGGCTACCTGTACTCGAGGGCGTTGCTCGCCGGCTTGTCGGCCTTCTCCCACTGGGTGGTGCTGCAGGCGCTGGGCACCAAGGCGCCCGTGGCGCTGGCGCTGTGGGTGGGCGTCGTCAGCCAGTTGCTGCCGGTGGTCGGCACCTACATCGCCGGGGCACTGCCCGTGCTCGTGACCTTCATCGATTCGCCGACCAAGGCGTTGGTGGTACTCATCTTCGTGGTCCTGTACCAGCAGATCGAGAACTACCTCTTCCTGCCACGCATCACCGCTCGCACGATGGATCTGCACCCTGCCGTCGCGTTCGGATCTGTCATCGCGGGCGGCGCAGTACTGGGTGGTGTCGGCGCCGTGTTGGCGATTCCGGGCGCGGCGATGCTCCAAGCCTTGCTCAGCAACACCGGGGCGCGGCACGAAGTGATCGACAGCCATCTCACCGTCATCAAGCCGAAGGTGCGACGCGATCAGCGCCGCGCCGCACGTGGGAAACATCCAACTGCAGAGACCGATGCCGACACCTGAATCCTTCGTGCCCATCGCGATCACCAACCGCAGCGGGCTCGACGAGTCGGTGCACTATGGCGCCTTGGTCGCGCTCGGGCCCAGTGGTGAGATCGAGTTCGCCGTCGGCGACCCGTTCGCCGTCGTGTACCCGCGCTCGTCGAACAAACCGATGCAGGCCGTGGCAATGGTGCGCGCCGGCTTGCGGCTGCCGCCCGACCTGTTGGCCCTCGTGTGCGGCAGCCACGACGGCACCACGATGCACACCGACGGTGCCCGGCGCATCCTCGCCGGCGCCGGCCTCGGCGAGGAAGCACTGGCCAACACGCCGTCGTTGCCGCTCGACCAGGCGTCGGCCGAAGCCGTGCTACGCGCCGGCTTGCCACGCACCTCGCTGTTGATGAACTGCAGTGGCAAGCACAGCGGCATGCTCGCCACGTGCGTGCTCAACGGCTGGGCGCACGATTCCTCGTACCTGCACGTCGATCATCCGTTGCAGTTGGCGATCACTGCCGCCATCGACGAGCTGTGCGACGAACCGCACGCCCACATCGGTGTCGACGGCTGCGGTGCGCCGGCGCATGCGATGTCGCTGGTCGGTCTTGCGCGTGCCTTCCGCTCGATCGCGCGCGGCGCCGCCGGCCCGCCCGGCGACGACGTGTACGCGGCCATGACCGCGCACCCGGAGATGGTGGGCGGTGCGCAACGCGACGTCACCGCGTTCATGCGCCACGTCCCCGGCTTGATGGCGAAGGACGGCGCCGATGGCGTGTTCGCCGCCGCCTTGCCCGACGGCCGCGCTGTCGCGCTGAAGATCGCCGACGGTGGCGACCGCGCTCGACCACCCGTGATGGTCGCCGCCCTGCAAGCATTGGGCATCGACACGACGGCGGTCGCACCGCTGGTGGAGGAACGCATCATGGGGCACGGCCGGCCAGTCGGTGTGGTGAGAGCGATCGCACCATGAGCATCCCGTACGTCACACTCGACGATCCGCACTACGGCGAGGCTGTGGAGGTGGCGCCGCTCATCCGGCGCGTGATCGCGAAGAATCCGTCGAAGTTCACCTACCACGGCACCGGCACCTACATCATCGGGCAGGGCGACGTCGCGGTCATCGACCCTGGTCCCGTTCTCGATGCACATCGCGAAGCGCTGGCAGCGGCGCTGGAAGGCGAGCGCGTGCGGGCCATCCTCGTCACCCACTGCCATTCCGATCACTCACCGCTGGCCGCCTGGTTGCGCGACTACAGCGGCGCCCCCACGGTGGCGTTTGGTCCACATGCGATCAACACGGACTGGGTGGAGGACGACACGCCCGACGAACCGGACGAGGACGAGAAGGCGGCTGCGGCCGCGGCTGAAGCCGCCGGCGAGGCGAAGGTGGAGGAGTCGCTGGACTTCGCGTTCGACCCCGACGTGCGAGTGGTCGACGACGAGGTCGCGGCCTTCGGCAACGGGTGGACGCTGCGGGCCATTCACACTCCCGGCCACACCAGCAACCACCTGTGCTTCTGGCTGGAGGAGCAGCGGGCGCTGTTCACAGGCGACCACATCATGGGCTGGAGCACCACCGTCATCACTCCTCCTGACGGCAACATGCGCGATTACCTCGCGTCGTTGCAACGGGTGAAGGATCTCGATCCTGCGATGTTGTGGCCGACCCACGGCGCTCCCGTCACCGATGGCAGGCCGTTCGTGAATGCCTTCGTGCAACACCGCCTCGACCGCGAGGCCGGGGTGCTCGCAGCCGTGCGCGGGGGCACGACGATGATCCCCGAAATCGTCAAGCAGCTGTACGTGGGTGTGAACGAGAAGCTGTACAAGGCAGCCGGCCGCAGCGTGCTGGCTCACCTGATCAAGCTGGTCGAAGACGGCCTCGTCACCTTCGATGGCACACAGCCCGGCGTCACCACGCCCTATCGCGCTGCCTGACTGGGCCGCCGCGATCAGATGAACTGGTCGAGGATCGTGCTCTCGGTGAGCCGATCGAGCGTGTCCTTCACCGAGTGAGCGGCCTTGCGACTGATGCCCGGCACGTTGGCGATGTCGTCGGCCGTGGCCCTCAGCAACTTGGCCAGCTCGCCGAAGTGCTCGGCGATGGCCAAGGCCTGCTCGTCGGACAGGCGCGGCACCCGGGCCAACATCCGCAGGCCCTTCGGTGATGCCGGTGCATCACCGTCGGCCGCACCCGCGTAGCTCTGGGTCAGCGTGGGGTAGTCGGCGATCACGAGCTCCAGCTCGTCGTCGAGCGAGGTGAACACCTCCTCCAGCTGCAGCCGCAACAGCCGTGCATCGACACCGAGCTCGACGATCATCGTCTCGATCTCGGCAGCGATCTGGCGCACCATCTCGCCGCGCTGCACGACCGCCGCCACGTCGCGCACAGTGACGACGTCTTCGATCTCCAGCGAGGTGAGTGCGCTCGTGGCATCGTCGAGCTTGGTCTTGTATCGCTCGAGCGTTTGCAGGGCCTGGTTGGCGCGATCCAGCAGGCGGCCGATGTCGTTGAGCTGCCGCCGCATGCCGCCGGCGTAGAGGTTGATGACGCTCATCTCCTCGCTGACGCTGATCACCGGGACGCCCAGCGACATCGCAACACGCTCTGCGGTGCGGTGGCGGGTTCCGGTCTCGGCGGTGGGCACCGAGGGATCGGGCACGAGGTGCACGTTGGCGCGTGCGATGCGACTGGTATCGGTGGTGAGGATGATGGCGCCGTCCATCTTGGCCAGCTCGCTGAGCCGTTGCGGCGTGTACTCGGCGTCGAGCAGGAACCCGCCGCTGCAGATGGCCAACACCTCGGGGTCGTCGCTGACGACCACGAGTGCGCCCATCTTCGCTCGCACGACACGATCGATGCCGTCGCGCAACGCGGTACCCGGTGCCACCTGCGCCAGCGCCCGGTGGAGGGCATCGTTGGGGGAGGGCTGGGCAGGCATCGGATGCAGTCTACGAGCGCACCTCGCCCGCCGACTCGAAGCAGGCGATGAGGTCGGTGGAGGTCGACCTACTGCGGGCGGCCGGAGAGGCCGACCGCGACCAAGGCTTCGTTGACGGTGGACACGCGGGTGAGTGAGATGCCCGCCACGCCGTTGGGCGAGTTGGCGGGCACGATCGCGCGCGTGAAGCCCATGCGTGCGGCCTCGGCCAGACGGCGCGACGCGTGTGCAACCTGACGCAGTTCGCCTGCCAACCCAACCTCACCGAACACGACCACGTCGGGTGGGATGGGGTGATTCAGCAGCGCGCTGACCAATGCCAAGCACAGCGGGAGGTCGGCGCCCGGCTCGGTGAGGCGCACGCCACCGACGGCCGAGGCGAACACCTCGTGCTGGCCCAGCGCCAGTCGCGACCGCCGCTCGAGGACGGCCAGCAGCAACGCCAGCCGACCCGGATCGAGCCCCTGCGCGCTGCGCCGCGGCGGTACGCCGGGGTTGACTTTGTTGGTGAGCGCCTGAACCTCGACCAGGAGTGGGCGCTGACCTTCGAGCGTCGGCGTGATGGCCGAACCCGCCACACCGGTACGCCGATCGGTGAGAAACAGCTTGCTCGCGTCGGGCACACCGATGAGACCCTCGCCCACCATCTCGAACACGCCCAGCTCGTTGGTGGGGCCGAAGCGATGCTTCACCGCCCGCAACAGGCGTAGGGAGTGGTGGCGATCGCCCTCGAAGCTGAGCACCGTGTCGACCACGTGCTCGAGCACGCGCGGGCCGGCCAGCCCGCCGTCCTTGGTGACGTGGCCGACCATCACGATGGGTAGGTTGCGGCGCTTGGCCTCGCCGACCAGCCGATGGGCGCAACCGCGAACCTGCACCACGCTGCCCGGGGCGGAGGGCACGTCCGGGTCGGCGATGGCCTGGATGCTGTCGATGACCACCAACTGCGGCTGTACCTCGTCGATCGCGCCGATGATGTGTGGCAGCGAGGTTTCCGGCAGCAGCCACAGTTCGGGCCGCACCGCGTCCAAGCGGTCGGCGCGCAGCCGCACCTGCTGAGCGCTTTCCTCGGCACTCACGTACAACGTGCGCTGCGGCCACTGCGCCAGCAACTGCAGCAGCAACGTGCTCTTGCCGATGCCAGGCTCGCCACCCAGGAGCGTGACCGAGCCGGGTACCAGCCCGCCACCCAGCACACGGTCGAACTCGGGAATGCCGGTGGAGTGCGGCTGCGCGTACGAGGCATCGACCTCGCCGATGCGCGTGGCCGGCGCCGATGGCCCCACGTTGTGACCGGCGAGCGGCTCGGGCAGATCGACATCTTCCACCAGCGAGTTCCACGCCTCGCACGCGCTGCAGCGACCGCCCCACTTGGGGGTGGCAGTGCCGCATTCGGTGCAGCGATAGACGACGCGAACCTTGGCCATGCCTGCACCCTACGGAAAGGGTGTGACAGCAAGGCAGCCTCCCGAAGGTCAGCGGGCGTCGGCCCGTTGCCGGGCTCGCTGCTTGCGTGCGCTCGCGACGAACGCGATGAACGCGATTGCGATCACGCACCACGCGATCAGTGCGATGAGGGCGATGGTGGCCACCG
>JANONE010000445.1:0-2012 GCA_031420675.1 Ilumatobacteraceae bacterium
AAGCAGGTCGCGCTCGCGCCGCCAGCGTCGGTTGGCCCGATGCCTATGCATATACCAAGGCTCTCGGCGAGCAGGCGCTCACCGAGACCAAGGGCAACGTGCCGGTAAGCATCGTGCGACCAAGCATCATCGAATCCGCGCTGGCTGAGCCGTTCCCCGGCTGGATCCGCGGTTTCCGCATGGCCGAGCCAGTCATCCTCAGCTACGCCCGCGGGCTGCTGAAGGAGTTCCCCGGCGTTCCCGAAGGCACCGTCGACGTCATCCCTGTCGACATCGTCGTCGCGGCCATCATCACCGTCGCGGCAACGGGTCCAGAGCGCGCTGCGCCGATCACCCAGGTGGCCAGCGGAGGCATCAACCCGCTGAAGTACAAGTTGCTGGTCGACAACGTGCGCGCCTGGTTCACCGAGCACCCGTTGTACGACGCGCAGGGCCAACCGATCGAAGTGCCGGAGTGGCAGTTCCCCGCGCGTGGTCGCGTGAAGGAACAGCTGCAGCGCGCGAAGAGCATCGCCGAGAAGACCGAGCGAGTGCTGCAGTCGCTGCCGTTGCGCGGTCGCCAGGCCGCCTGGGCAGCGAACCTGGAGGAGAAGAAGAACGAGATCGACAGGGCGTACGAGTACGTGCAGCTGTACGGCCTGTACACCGAGTGCGAGGCGATCTACCAGGTCGACAGGCTGATCGCGATGTGGGACACGCTGGATGCCGCCGATCAGGCGGCGTTCAACTTCGACCCGCGCAGCGTGGACTGGCCCACCTACATCAGCACCATCCACCTCCCATCGATCGTGCACCACTCCCGCGCCAAGGTCACGCCCGGGCGGAACCGCAACGACCGCACGGCCCGCCTGCGTAGGTCGGTGCTGTCCCCCGACCGCCACGTGGCCGCGTTCGACCTGGAGAACACGCTCATCTCCAGCAACGTGGTGGAGAGCTACTCGTGGCTCGCCACCCGCCGCCTGAACACGCCCGAGCGCATTCGCTACGTGCTGCGCACGTTGGCCGAGGCACCCACGCTGAGCAAGATCGACCGCAAGGACCGCAGCGATTTCCTGCGCTTCTTCTACCGCCGCTACGAAGACGCACCGGTGTCGCAGATCGCCGAGGATTCGCAGGAGCTGCTCAGCCAGCTGATCCTCGCCAAGTCGTTCCCGGCCGGCCTGCGCCGAGTGCGCGAGCACCGCGCGCTCGGCCACCGCACCATCCTCATCACCGGAGCGCTCGACTTCGCCGTCGAGGGCCTGCGACCGCTCTTCGACGAGATCGTTGCCGCCAAGATGACCGTGCGTGCTGACGGCACGTACAGCGGCAACATGGCCGTGGTCCCGCCCACCGGCGAGACTCGCGCCGAGATCCTGGCCGACTACTGCGCCTCCGAAGGTTTGAAGCTGGAGGAGAGCATCGCCTACGCCGACAGCACCAGCGACTTGCCGATGCTCGAAGCCGTCGGCTTCCCTGTCGCGGTGAACCCCGAGACCCGCCTCGCCGCCATTGCCCGCAAGCGCGGTTGGCTGGTGGAGGATTGGGCGAAGGCCAGCGGCGCCCCCAAGATGTGGCTGCCCCTCGGCCCGATGATGGCCGAACGCGAACGGCGGAGGGTGTTTCGATGAGCCCGCGGATCCAGCTTCGGCGTTCACCTGTGGCTGGCCGTCATCCCATCGCCGAAGCTGCGCTGGGGGCGAGGCGATGAGCCGGCTGGTGTTCTCACGCAAGCCGGCGCGGTTCGCCCTGGCTCGCCTGGCGGGGGCGATCATGCCCGGAGCCGGAGCGTCCGTGGGCCCGCTCGCGCTCGAGGCCGGCCAGCAGCTGCCGCTACCCACACCGGAGTGGCTGCGCCTGCGTCCGCGCCTGTCCGGTATCTGCGGCAGCGACCTTTCGATGATCGACGGCACCGCGTCGGCCTACTTCGATCCACTCGTGAGCTACCCGTTCACCCCCGGCCACGAGGTGGTCGCCGACGTCGTCGGAACCGATCGTCGCGTCGTCCTGGTACCCGTGCTCTCATGCGTCAC
>JANONE010000446.1:0-4802 GCA_031420675.1 Ilumatobacteraceae bacterium
GTGAATGGCCGCCGCACGAACGCCGAGATCCTGCAGGCTGCGCTCGACACGATCGCACGTGCGCTTGGTCTGGCAGAACAGGATGGACTTGACCATGCCGCTGGCGATCGACGCCACCACCTTGTCCTTGTCCATGTGATGCACCGCGAGGAACAGGTGGTGCATCGTGCCCGTGGTGTCGGTGGCCGCGTCGACCGCGACCTCCTGCGGATCCTTCATGTAGCGGGCGACAAGGTGGGCCACATCGCCGTCGAGGGTGGCGGAGAACAGCATCGTCTGGTGCGGCAACGTCACCTTGCGCAGGATCCATTCCACCTGGGGGGTGAAGCCGTCGTCGGCCATGCGATCGGCTTCGTCGAGCACGACGATCTCGACGGCGTCGAGTTGCAGTTCGTTCTCCTTGAGCAGGTCGATGAGACGCAGCGGCGTGGCCACCACGACATCGACACCCAGCTGCAATGCCTCGATCTGCTGCTGGCGGGAGGCGCCGCCGTAGACCGCGAGCACGGTGCGACCACAGGCGATGGCCACTGGAGCGAGTACCTCCGAGACCTGCAACGCAAGCTCGCGGGTGGGCACCATCACCAACGCTGCGGGCCGCCGGGGTTCGCCGTCCTTGGTGAGGCGGGCGAGCAAGGGCACGCCGAAGGCAAGCGTCTTCCCGGATCCGGTCTTCGCCCGACCACAGACGTCGCGCCCGGTGAGAGCAACGGGGATGGCCTTGGTCTGGATGGCGAACGGGGTGGTGAAGCCGGCGGCGGCGAGACCGAAGTCGACGTTCGGTGGCACACCGAGTTCAACGAAACCGGTGGGCACGTAGTCGTCCTTGGAAAGGGTGAGCACCGGCGGAACTGCAGCATTTCGGTATTCGGCGGGCCGGGGGGCGGGGCGGGAACGCCGGGGCGCGCGCTGAGGGCGGTTGTTGTCAGACATGTTGCTGCTCAGGGTACCGACCGCTGCACCACTGGAGCGCAATCGGCCCGATTCGGTGAGACGGGAGGCGAAGGCCGTGTTCGCCGACCGCCCGACCGGTGGGCAACAATGAACACCATGAAGGTTGCACTCACCGTCAACGACTTCCTGCGCCGCGCCGAAGAGGTCTATCCGCATCGCATCGGCGTTGTCGACGAACCGGAACAGCCGGCCGAGTCGTGGGGTTCGTTCACGTACGCCGAGATGGCCGCCAGGGCACGTGCCCAGGCGGCGGCTCTCGACACCCTGGGCATCGGGGTCGGCGAACGGGTTGCGATCGTCAGTCAGAACTCGGCTCGCCTGCTCACCGCCCTCTTCGGGGTCAGTGGTTCCGGTCGGGTGCTGGTGCCGATCAACTTCCGGCTGGCGGCAGAGGAGGTGAAGTACATCGTGCAGCACAGCGGCGCGCGGGTGCTGATGATCGATCCCGAGTTGGAAGCCGCCATGGACGACGTGGAGTGCGAGTACAAGTTCGTCATCGGCAGCGACACCGACGCACCAGCGACACATGCCGAGCCACAACCGTGGACGTACGACGAAGACGCCACTGCAACGGTCAACTACACCAGCGGTACCACAGCACGCCCGAAGGGGGTGCAGCTCACCCATCGCAACATTTGGCTCAACGCCACCACCTTCGGTTGGCAGTTGGGCATCAACGATCGCGATGTGTATCTCCACACGCTGCCGCAGTTCCACTGCAACGGGTGGGGCTTGTTGTACGCCGTCACCGGCATGGGCGCGAAGCACATCATCATTCGCAAGATCGACGGCACCGAGATACTGCGCCGAGTGGAGCAGCACGGGGTCACGGTCATGTGTGGCGCACCCGCGGTGGCAAACATGATTCTCGACGCGGCGAGCCATTGGGAGGGCCCGATCCCCGGCCGGGGGCGGGAGCGCATCGTGTGCGCCGGGGCTCCTCCGCCGACCAAGACGATCGAGCGCATCGAGTCCGAACTGGGGTGGGAGTTCATCCAGATCTACGGACTCACCGAGACGACGCCGCTGCTCACCATGAACCGCACCCGCGCCGAGTTCGACGAACTCTCCCCCGCGGACCGCGCCACCAGGCTCAGCCGTGCCGGTGCCCCCGCTATCGGCGTCGAGGTGCGAATTTCACCCGACGGGGAGATCCTCGCCCGTGGCAATCACATCATGGGCGGGTACTGGGCCCAGCCGGAAGCCACCGCCGACGCGATCCGGGCGGCAAGCGACGCGCCCGATGGCCCGCAGTGGTTCCACACCGGCGATGGCGGCATCATCGACGCCGATCGGTACGTGACGATCAGCGACCGCAAGAAAGACGTGATCATCACCGGTGGCGAGAACGTGAGCAGCATCGAGGTGGAGGACGCGATCTTCAGCCATCCCGAGATCTCGGAGGTCGCGGTGATCGGTGTTCCCGACGAGAAGTGGGGTGAGATGGTCCTCGCGCTGGTGGTCACCACGCCAGGTTCCACGGTCACCGAGGCCGACGTCATCGCTCACACCCGCACCAAGCTGGCCCACTACAAGTGCCCCAAAGTCGTCGAGTTCCGTGAGTCGCTGGCGCGCACGGCCACCGGCAAACTGCAGAAGTTCAAGCTCCGAGAGCCGTACTGGGCCGACATGGACCGCTGGGTGCACTGACGCTGCCGAGGGGCGGCGGTGACGCCTACGACGGCCGATCGGTTGGGCGTTTGTGCCCGTCAGTTCCCGTTCATGTCGCGGTCGTGACATCGAAGCACAGTGGTCAGCCCGCGACGAGAAGCCCCAACTTGCACGGCACAGCGGCAGGTCGGCTGTCGGCATCTCGTTTCTGCCCCGGGTTCCGTCCCGGAAGTCGAGACGAAACAGCCCCAGAAGCTGACATGCGACGAACCAGCCCCCGATTCCGACCCGCCCGCAGTTCCTGCCAGAGCGCTACCCCTGGCAGGTACCGGACACCGTTTGGGCGATGACCATTCGCCGGCTTTCCCCGTGGGTCGTGGGCGAGGTGCGGTTGGGCCGCAGCGTGCGACAACCCTTGCTCGGGTGTTGTATGCGCACCACCGGTTCCGGAACGTGGTCACCATTGAGGTCGGTCGCAATGACGTCGACGATCGTGCCGAACGCACTGGCACCGTCCGTTCTCGCGTATGACGCCCAGCCATCACCGTCGGGATCCCAGTCGCTGATGCCGAACTGCGCTTCGGTCGCAGCAACGTTCCGTTCCACGTAGATCCGGTTCACTCGCTCACCGTTGGCGACGATGCCGACGTTCGTGCCCGAGCGTGTGCAGCTGCACGGCGACGGCATTAGTTTGCGGGCATGTCGTTGAGGGTGATCACGGTGTGCACGGCCAACGTGTGCAGGTCGCCGATGGCGGCTGCGCTGTTGCGCCACCACGCGGCGCAACTGGGTGTGGATGCCATCGTCGGCTCGGCGGGCACCCAGGTCTTCGATCTACCGGTCGACCCGTTGGCGGTGGGTGTGTTGGCCGAGCAGGGGCTGGACATCTCGCAGCATCAGCCCCGCCGGTTGGATCGTGCCCTGCTGGAGGCCGAGGGTGCTCACCTGGTGCTGGCGATGACCCGCGATCACCTGCGCACGGCGGCCACCACGGCGCCTGGTTCGTTGCGGCGCACGTTCACCTTGCGCGAGTTCGTGCGGCGTGCTGCCCTGGTGGAGCCGATGGCCGGGGAGGGCCTGCACCAGTGGCTGGATGAGGTGGCGAAGAGCCGCAGTGCCCGTGACCTGATGGGTGATGATCCCGCCGACGACATCGCCGACCCCTACGGTGCCACCCTCGCCGTGCACCGCCAGTGCTCCGCCGAGATCGACCAGCTCGCCGAGGTGGTGGCCCGCACCCTGGCCACGCTGGCCGGCACCGACGTGAGCGGCCCGGCGTGAACCGCCGCAACGTGCACGTCGGCCTGGCGGTCGTGTTCGCTGTCGCCTGGGCGACGATCGATCACCCGCTGGAAGGCCCGGTCGTCCTCAAAATCACCTGGAACCACGGCATCCACCTCGGCGACCCGTTGGGGCTCATCCCGCTCGTCGTGTTGCTGCGCCGGCGGCAGAACGCGACCTGAGCAGGTTCATTCGACGCGCGACGACATCGGCCGTCTCAAGCGCCCGTTAGGCGACTGCTCGATCGGCATCCACCATCATTCGCACCAGGCCGGTGAAGCGTGTGGCCGGTTCCCAGCCCAAGTGCTGACGGGCCTTACTGGGGTCACCCAACAGGTAGTCGACCTCCGCGGGGCGAAAGAAACGGGGGTCGGTCACCACGTGATCGCGATAGTCGAGGCCGGCGTAGCCGAACGCTTCTTCGCAGAACTCGCGCACGCTGTGTGCCTCGCCGGTGGCGATGACGAAGTCGTCGGGTTGGTCGGTTTGCAGCATGCGCCACATCGCGTCCACGTAGTCGCCGGCGAAGCCCCAGTCGCGGCGCGCATCGAGGTTGCCGAGGTGCAGCGTGTCCTGCGTGCCGGCTGCGATGGCCGCCACCGCTTTGGTGATCTTGCGGGTGACGAAGTTCTCGCCGCGGCGCGGGCTCTCGTGGTTGAACAGGATGCCGTTGCAGGCGAACATGCCGTACGCCTCGCGGTAGTTGATGGTGGCCCAGTAGGCGTAGACCTTGGCGATGGCATACGGACTACGTGGGTGGAACGGCGTCAGCTCGTTCTGTGGCGGAGGCGCCGAGCCGAACATCTCCGACGACGACGCCTGGTAGAACCGGGCCGGCACGCCCGAGATTCGCAACGCCTCCAGCAGTCGCAGTGTGCCCAGCCCGGTGACCGAGCCGGTGTAGTCGGGTACGTCGAAGCTCACCTGCACGTGGCTCTGCGCGGCGAGGTGGTACA
>JANONE010000447.1:0-2315 GCA_031420675.1 Ilumatobacteraceae bacterium
CCCGGTGAACGGGTTGGTGATCCGCAGTTGCACTCGCACTGCGCGATCCTGAACAGGGTTCGCGGTGTTGATGGCCGGTGGCGCACACTCGATGGTGAGGCCATCTACCGCCACGCTCACGCCGCCGGCGCCTTGTACGCGGCGGTGTTGGAACGCGAATTGTCGCAACGGTTGGCGGTGTCGTGGGCTGCCCCTAATGGGCGGGTGCCGATGCGTGAGATCGCCTCGGTGCCGAGCGAGGTGATCGCCCGCTTCTCGTCGCGCCGCGAACAGGTGTTGGCTCATTTCGAACGGCTGCTGGTCGAGTGGGTGACCGTGCACGGGCGTTCACCCACCCGCGCGGAGCGGGCGGGGATGCTCGACGTGCAACGGGGTGGTCGCGATCGGCGAAACGCAAGGGCAACGAACCCGATCTCCACGACCAGTGGCGCGCCCAGCTCGCTCCGGGCGAACAAGCCGCCATCGACACGGTGACCGATTGCCAGCTGGCAACCGACGGAGGCCGCATGCCAGCTGGCAGTGTGCAGCTGGGTGAGGCGGTGTTCAAGTCGTTGCACGAACAACGCGCGTGGTGGACCCGCGTCCATGTGTTTGGCGAAGTCGCCCGCCTGGTGCAGGACCCGTCGATTGAGACGATCGAGTTGGAGGTCGAACGGATCATCGGTGGATGCTTGGAACTGGAACCTGACCGGGATCACGAGTACGCGCAACTCGACAAGACCAAGTTCACCAGTTCGGTCATCAAGGCAGCCGAGGAAAGGGTCCTCGCGGCGGCGGTGCAGCCAGCGCCGTGGAAGGTTGACCCGTTGGTGACAGTCGGGCTTGGCGACGACCAGGTGGAGGCCGTCGCTGCGATCTGTGCTGGCGGGTATCAGGTCGCGACGGTCATCGGTCCGGCGGGCGCCGGCAAGACGACGATGCTCAAGGCCGCAGCCGAGTCCTACCGGCAAGCGCAACGACCGGTGGCGGTGCTCACCTTGTCAGCGGCTGCGGCGCGGGTGGTCACCGTGGACACCGGGTTGGTGGCGGCGACGATTGCCGCGTGGCGGGTCGGGCAGGTGAAGTTGCCTCGCAACGGGCTGGTGATCGTCGATGAAGCCTCGATGGTGCCGACGCTCACCCTGGACCATCTGATCCGCGTCGCCACCGCATATGACTGTCGGATCGCGATGGTCGGCGACTATGCACAGATGGGCGCACCCGAAGCCGGTGGTCTGCTCCGCGACCTTGCCGGCCTACCCGGCGCCACCCACATGACGTCGGTGCGTCGATTCCACCAGCCATGGGAACGCGACGCATCCAAACAGCTACGCCACCGCGACCGCGTTGTTGCGGACGTCTACGACGAACACGGTCGACTCGTTGCCATCACTACACAGACCGGTGTGGCCACGATCACCGACGCCTGGCTGAACGACGTACTCGCCGGGAGTGACTCGATCATCGTGGTCGACACCGCCGCCGAAGCCGCCTCGGTGTCGCAGCGCTGCCAACAACTCCTCGCCGGCAACGGCTTGATCGGCGCCTCGGTCGGTGTCGGTGCCGACCAGACGCCGATCTGCATTGGCGACCTGGTGCAGACCCGGCTCAACACCAACACCATCGCAACCAGCGACCGCACACGAGTGCTGAACCGAGACGTGTGGCGAATCACCGGCATCAATGCCGACGGCGACCTGCTGGCGACCCACACCCGCACAGCGGTCACCGCCGAGATTCCGGCGGCCTACGCCCACGACCATGTCGTGCTCGCCTATGCCACCACCATCGCCGGTGCTCAGGGTCGCACCCTCGATACCGGCCACGTGCTCGTCACTCCACGAACCACTGCCGGTGCGCTGTACGTCGGCATGACCAGAGGCCGCAACGCGAACCACGCGTATGTCATCACCGACAGCCACGACCATGAAGAGTTCCAGCTCGGCGACCTCAGCCCGCGAGACGCGTTCGCCGCTGCGGTCGGCCGGGCGCCGGACGGCCAGCTGTCCGCCACCGCGATCGAGCAGCGGTGGAACCAGAACGCCGGGCAACGAGTCTCCACCCGCACAGATGATCGGACCCACCAACGAGCCGTCCAATGGTGGACCCAACGACAAGCTTCTCTGCCGCCACGAGTCACCGCCGCCCTGCAGGGCCATCACCACCAGGTGATCGCTGTCCTCGCCAGTCGGGGACCAGCGACATGGGAACCGATGATTCGATCCGCGACCTCGATCACAGACTGGGACCAACACCGAGCGGTCCACACCTTCGTCGAGCGGCTAGAGACGATGTCGAACAGCGCCGCCGCTGGTTTCTCCAGCGAGGCAGCGTCG
>JANONE010000448.1:0-1953 GCA_031420675.1 Ilumatobacteraceae bacterium
GGGGTAAAAGCGTTGCGGAAAAACTCCGTTCAGCTCTGACGATAGGCCAGCACCCAAACGGGCATTGACGCGATTGCTGCGATCCCCTATCTGCCATAGTGGGGGTGGCCGGGTTTCTTACCCGTGATTGTTTGGGCGGAGAGGAGGAACCACGATGATGACTGTGACCGATGAGACTGAGGTGGCCCGTGCGAAGCGTTCGTGGCCGGCGGAATACAAACTTAGGATCTTGACCGAGATCGACCAGGCGAGCGAGCGCGGCCAGGTTGGTGAGATCTGTCGCCGCGAGGGGCTGTATTCGAGCTTGATCGACGCGTGGCGCAGCCAGCGTGACGCTGGTGCTCTGGAGGGTCTGCGCGATCGCAAGACTGGCCCCAAGCGCGTCGAGGCACCTCGAGCTGAGCTGGCTCGGCTGCGGGCCAAGATCGAGGCGCTGGAGTCGAGGCTGGCCACGGCCGAAGAGTTGGTGGCTGCGCAGGGAAAAGTGTCGGCGCTCTTGCACGACTTGTCGACCAAGAGCGCCAACGTGAACGAGATGAAGCGTTGAACGCTGCGGTCGACGCCTGGGCGCCGCGGCTCGGCGAGACGAAGGCCTGCGCCGCGTTTGCTGTGTCGGCGCGCACCCGGCGTCACCACCGCCAGCAGGCGCAAGGACGCGCCACACCGCGGCCGTCGCGAGCGACGGGTTGTCCGCGGGTGCTGCCGGCGTGGCGGATCCCCGACACCGAACGCGAGCGGATCGTGGCTGTGCTGTGTGAGCCACGGTTCTGTGATCTCGCGCCGGCACAGATCTACCACCGGCTCCTCGATGAGGACGTCTACCTGTGCTCGATCCGCCAGATGTACAGGCTGTTGAACGAGAAGGGCCTCGTCAAGGATCGCCGCCGCGGCCACAAACGCACAGCCGGGTACGCGGCCCCGCAGGTTCATGCCACTGGCCCGAACCAGGTCTGGTCGTGGGACATCAGCCGCCTGTGCGGGCCCGAGGCTCGTGTCTATTTCTTCATGTACCTGATCATCGACGTGTACTCCCGCAAGATCGTCGGCTGGACCATCGACACCGTCGAGTCCGACAAGGTGGCCCGCCGGCTCATCAACAACACTGCCAAACGCGAGGGCATCAACGCAGCCCAGCTCGTGCTGCACTCGGATCGTGGGGCGCAGATGACCTCGCTCACCGTTGCGGACCTGCTCGAGAAGCTCGGCGTCACCCGCAGCCTGTCGCGGCCCAGGGTCAGCAACGACAACCCCTACAGCGAGGCTGCGTTCAAGACCGTCAAGTACCGGCCCGACTACCCCAAACGCTTCGAGAACATCACCGCCGCCAGGACCTGGATGCGAAAGTTCGCAGCCTGGTACAACACCGAGCACTACCACTCCGGCATCGGCTACCACCACCCCACCGACGTCCACAACGGCACCGCCACCGCAACGACCACCAAGCGACAGACCGTGCTCGACACCGCCTACCAAACCAACCCGAACCGGTTCCGCAACAAGCCCCCGACCGCGCCGCCCCTACCAGCGGAGGCCTGGATCAACAAGCCCACCATCCACACAACCCCATGACATACCCCGGCACCCCGCACTTGACAGGTTCCGCTTCGCGGGCGAAGTAGCGTCCAATGAGGCAGCGGATGATCTCGGCTTTGGTGCGTCCTTGTTTGGTGCGTCGTTCGACGTAGTGGCGGGTGGTTTGGTCCCAGCGGAGTCGGCAGATCACGATCCTGTAGAGGGCGGCGTTGGCTGCTCGGTCGCCGCCTCGGTTGAGCCGGTGGCGGGTGGTCTTGCCTGATGATGCGGGGATTGGGGCGACACCGCAGAGATGCGCGAACGCGGACTCGTTGCGGAGCCGATCGGGGTTGTCGCCGACGGTCGCGAGGAGTTGTACGGCGACGTCAAGTCCGACGCCTTTGAGTGCGAGCAGGGTTGGTGCGATCGGGGTGATCAGGG
>JANONE010000449.1:0-8725 GCA_031420675.1 Ilumatobacteraceae bacterium
GCCAACATGCTCGACGCGTTGCACGAACGTCGCCACCGAAGCATCCAACCGCCGACGCTCACACTCGAACTCGCGCATCCGCGCCTCGCACTCGCCAGGCGACATCCCCACGATCTCCGAGATCTCCGGCACCACCAACGAACTCATGTACGCATCCTCGCACAAGGGTGTCACATAGTAGTCGGAAGGCCATCGTCCCTGTTCAGACACATGGCCATCGATGAGGCTCAGCGGGTGAAGACGGGCAGCGACGTCACGGCCCAATAGCAACCGATGGCGCTGACCAGCGCCACCGCTGCGGGTGCGGCATAGCCGGCCCACTTCGGCAGCGGCTTCCACTGCGGCGCCAACACGAACCAGCCGCAGATCGCGCCCGCCACCACGCCGCCGAGATGGCCACCGATGGACACGCCCGGGATCGTGAAGGTGAAGACCAGGTTGAGGAGCAGCACCGAGCCGATGCTGGTGCTGAACACGTTGACATTGCGACGGTGCAACCCGACTGCGGCGGCGCCCATCAGGCCGAAGACCGCGCCGGACGCGCCGCCGGTGCCGACCAGCTTGGTGCCGTCGAGCAGCAGCACGCCGAACGCGCCGCCGAGGAGGCACGCGAAGTAGAGCATGACGAACTTGACGGGCCCGAGGGCACGCTCGATGAGGTTGCCCAGTTGTACGAGCAACAGCATGTTGAAGGCGATATGGATGATGCCGAAGTGGATGAACCCGCTGGTGATGATGCGATACCACTCGTGGGTGTAATACACGATGCTGCGGTTCAGGGCCAGCTTGCTGTGTTGGGCGGTGAGGCCGCGGGCCAGGGTGTTGGTGTCGAGGGCCGCCAGCCAGAGGAACACGGCGACATTGACGGCCACGAGGCCGTAGGTCGCCGGGGTGAGCACGCGCGAGTTGGCCAGCTTGACGCGGGTCTTCACATCGGGGAGCGAGGCCTTCGCACAGTCGAGGCAATGGGAACCGATCGAGGCCTGGACAAGGCAGTCGCTGCATGCCGGTCTACCGCAGCGAGTGCAACTGCGGCCACCCTCACGATCCGGGTGGCGGTAACAGCGGGGCAGCGTGGGCGTTTCGGGCAGCGACACGACGGCCAGGCTACCGAGGCAGCTTCACCCGATGGCGTCGTACACGAAGGCGACGGCCACGAGGGCGATGATGAGGCCGTTGTACACCGTGTGCGCGGTGGTCGACTCGATGGTCGCAGCCTGCTGGGTGCGCGACGCACGATACGAACGCAGGTACACCCACATGAAGTACGCGCCGCCGAACGACAGGGCGAGCGCGGCGCCGATCGGGATGCCGATGATCGCGTGGACCATGCCGAACTGCAGCACCTTCAGTACCCGTCGTCGGCGCGACCAGTGCTCGGCGCCGGTGCGGAACATGCGCTCCTCGGCGTAGGCGAACAGGGGCAGCGCAGGGAGCAGCAGGCACATGAAGACGAGTGGGATGATCCACTCCCACATCGTTCCTGTCGTGGCACCCGACGATCCGAACACGGGATTGCCGGCGCCGCCCAACATCGTCCACCAGCCCCACGAGAGGCCCGGCACCATCATCAACGCAGTGGCGGCCGCGATCACCGTCGCGAGCAGCAGCGGCGCGGGCCACACATGGCGCCACCCGATGTTGCGCAGCACTTGCGACACGAGCGAGCGGCCATCGTTCGAACGCGATCGACGCAGCCCGGTGACCAGGCGGAAACCCATGAGACCGAGCACGGCGAACGTGAGCACGTTCGTCAGCTGGTCGTCCACGGGGACCGAGTGTACGAGCCACCAGTACGGTCGACAGGGCGGGCTCAGTGGCCGGCGCGGCTGCCGAACACCTCGGCTGCGGCGGGTTCACCAAGCAGGTGACCCTGCACCAGGTCGCAGCCCAGCACGCGCAAGCGGCGCAACTGGTCGGCGGAGGTGACCCACTCGGCCACGACCTGCATGTCGAGCGCGTGCGCCAATTGGATGATGGCCCTCACGATCGGATCGTCGTCGCCGCTGGTGCCCAGCATGCGGGCGATCGACCCGTCGAGTTTCAGCACGTCGGCCTCGCATGTGCGCAGTGCAGTGAGCGACGAGATGCCGCTGCCGAACCGGTCGAGGGCCAACTGGACACCGAAGCGACGCAACGCCTGCATCGCCCGCAGGTTCCCCGGCTGGCGGTCGTTCAGCGTGTTCTCGTCGAAGTCGAGCGTGATCTGGCGCGGGTTGAGCTCCATCTGCCGCACCGTGGCCAACACCTGCTCCACGAACGTGCCCTCGGCCAGCTGTCGGGCCGCGATGTTGATGTGCACGCTGAACCCGCGATCGACCAGGCCGGCATCCAGCCACGCGCGAGTATCGAGGCAGGCCTGTCGGATGACCCACTCGCCGATCGGCACGATGACGCCCGATTCTTCGGCGAGATGCAGGAACTGCGCGGGCAGCAGCGGGCCGCGCTCGGGGTGATCCCAGCGCAGCAGCGCTTCAGCGCCGGCCACGCGGCTGCTGTGCGTGGAGATGATCGGCTGGTAAGCGAGCCGCAGCTGGCCGGCGGCCAAGGCGAGCTCGAGCTCGTTGGAGAGTTGCTTGTGGTGGCGCGACTCGGCCCGCATGGCATCGGTGTACAGCTCGCAGCGCGACCGGCCGCGCCGTTTCGCCTGATACATCGCAATATCGGCGTTGCGCAGCAGTTCGATGGCGGCTTCTTGGCCGCTGACGCCCTCCATGTGCGCCGGCAGACTCACGGCTACGCCGACGCTGACGGACAACTCCACCTCCACGCCGTGCACCATGATCCGTCCGCTGAGCGAATGCCGGATGCGTTCGGCGAGGTCGAGCGCAGTGTGCTCGTCGATTTCGCCGTCGCACAGGACGACGAACTCGTCGCCGCCGATGCGGGCGACTACGTCGGACGGGCGGGTGGCGTACGAGATGCGGTGGGCCACCTGTGCGAGCAAGGCATCGCCGATCTCGTGGCCCACCGTGTCGTTGACGTCCTTCAGACGGTCGACGTCCATGAACAGGATCGCGACGTTGTTGCGCGTGCCGCGGATGCCGTCGAGCGCTTCGGCGGCAGTGCGCAGCAGCAGTAGGCGATTGGGCAGGCCGGTGAGGGGGTCGTGGTTGGCCTGGCGCGTCAGTTCGCTCTGCAAGTGCTTGGTGGCGGTGATGTCGCGCGCAACGCCACCCCAGTACTCCACGATGCCATCGGTGGAGCGTTGCAGCAGCAGGTCGATGTCGAGCGTGCGCTCGAGGCCGTCGGGGCCGCGGAAGCCGACCTCGCCAGACCACATCGTGCTCTTGCTGCTGTCCAGCACTTCGCGAGGCACCTGGTCGCGGATGGCCTGTAGCAGGCTGCGGGCGGCTGGATCGCGGATGAGGTCGACTTCGTCGTCGACACCGAAGAGGCGGAGCGCCGCATCGTTGGTGTACACCGGTGAGCCGTTGCGGTCGAGGATGATGACCGGGTCGTCGGTCGCCCCGACGACTCCCGACAGTCGCTCGAGCAACTGATGCTGGGAGACGTTCTCGGTGTGGTCGAGCGCAGTGCCCCCGTATCCCGTTACTCGGCCCAGCGTGTCGCGCATCGCCTGTGCATCGATGCGAACCCAGGTCATGCGGCCCGCGCCGTGCCACACCCGGAACTCGATCCGGATCTCGGCGTCCGCTTCGACCAGGCGGCGCCACTGCAACTCGGCGGAGGCACGATCGCCGGGGTGGGCGTTGGCCCACGGCGGGATGCCGACGGGTGAGCCGGTGGAACCCTGCACGAGCGCGCCAAAGGCTGCGTTGGCCGCGGTGACGCGACCTTCTCGGTCGGCCTGGAACAGGCCCACCGGCAACGTTGGGAGCAATTCGCTGATGTCCGCCATCCTTACAATGTTGAAGTGCCGCTCATGTATCGGCCGAAGTTAGGTGCGACTAAAGGTGCCTTCGACCTCGGCTGATGCCGTTTCGGCCGAGCCGATCGCGGTGATCAACTCGGTCGCCGGCGTTCCGTCGTCCAGACCCGTCCGAGTGCCAAGATAGTGCACAGCGATGACGTAGCGGTGCGAAAAGTCGGCCGGCGGGCACGGACCCGTGTAGCCGATGTCGCCGTTGGCGTTGGTTGCCTCGTACGCGCCGAGTGGCACCGTGGCTTCGTCGAGGGCGATGGTTTGCGGCGAGATGCCGGCGATCACCCAGTGCACGAAGCCTGGCGCGTCGAGGTCGCTGAGGGTGATCGCGATCTCGACGGTGCCGGCTGGTGCCGCGCTCCACGACAGTGCTGGGGCCACGTTGAGACCGTCGCACGTGTAGCGCGCATCGATTTCGGCACCCTCGCGCCATGGGGCGACGGCGATGAGGCCCGGGTCGGCGGCTACAAGGGTGGTGGTGACGATGGTGGGCTGGGCGTCACTCACTTCCGGATCGATGAACGCCGGATCATCGGTGGACGGCGGCGCGGAGGTGGACACGGAGGAGAACTGGTCGGACCGAGCCGGCCGCAGCGTGCGACCGTCGTTGCGGCAACCGCCGGCGACCATCAGCAGGACGAACGCGGCGGTGAGCATGGCTACTCTTCGCATCGGTGCAGCCTACGCAGCGGCGAGCCCGAAGAAGGTGCAGCGGATAACCTGCAGGGGTGGACCCCGATCCCCTCTGCTTGCTAACCGTGCACGCCCATCCCGACGACGAAGCCTCCAAGGGTGCGCCCACGCTGGCGAAGTATCACTCCGAAGGCGTGCGCACGATCCTCGTGTGCTGCACCGGCGGCGAGGAGGGCGAACTCCAGAACCCCGGCCTGCGCGAGCCCGGTCAGCCCTTCCACGACCTCACGCCAGAGCAGGAAAAGACCATGCTGGCGGAACTACGTCCGCACGAACTGGCCCGCTCGGCCAAGGTCATCGGGTTCGACGATGTGGTCATGCTCGGGTATCGCGATTCGGGCATGCCCGACAGCCAGGCCAATCGTCACCCCGACTGCTTCCACATGGCGCCGCTCGATGAGGCTGTCGGCCGGCTGGTGGCCATCATCCGGCGGGAGAGGCCGCTGGTCATCATCACCTACGGCGACGACCAGCGCGGCTACCTGCACCCCGATCACCTGAAGGTGCACGACATATCCGGCCCGGCCTTCGAGCGCGCCGGCGACCCGGCCTGGTACCCCGAGTTGGGCGAGCCGTGGCAGCCGCAGAAGCTCTACTACACCGTGTGGTCCAAGGCCCGACTGATGGCAGTGCACGAGGGCATGATCAAGCACCGCGGCGAATCACCCTACGAACAGGACTGGCTCGATCGCGCCGGCCACGACCACCGCATCACCACTCGCATCGAAGTCGGCGCCTTCCTGTGGGCCCGCACCGGTGCGCTGCGGGCGCATGCCACGCAGGTCGACCCGAGCGAGCCGTTCTGGTTCGGGCTCGACGACGACCAGCTGGCAGAGGTCTACCCGTGGGAGGACTGGATCCTGGCCCGCTCTTTGGTCGGCGCGCCCGCCGAGGGCACCTTGGAACACGATCTGTTCGCCGGAGTGCGCACGGCTGCGGAGACCAACCGATGAGCATGCAGTATCGCGTGCTGTTCGGGAAGAACGACGAGGCGGTGGAGGGCCCCGATGGTGCGGCCGTCGTTGTCAGCATCGGTGTGGCCGACACAGGGATGGCGCCGGCGACGGCCTTCATGTTGGGCAAGTTGAAGAACACCGGGCCCACAGGCCCGTTGTTCGCTGCCGTGCGCGACGGCTCGGCCGCAGCGGCGATCAGCCGTCTCGCATCGCGTCCCTGAGCGCCCGATAGCCGATCAGCGTCGCGCCCGAGTCGGCGAGCAGAGTGCGCAAGGTCTTGTCGGCTGTCACCAGTTCATGGTCGTCGATCCACAACACCGCTGAGTCGGTGATGGCCCGGACTTCAGGTGTATCGATGACGGGCTGCACGTGTATCTCGGTAATGCCGGTGGGGAGTGTTCGGATCGCTTCGTAGACACGCTCGCGGCTGCCTGCCCGCCAGTCGTGATCGAAGTGATCGGGGAACAGCACGCCTTCCTCCTGTGCGAGGCGACGGAACGGAAACCCGGCCTGCTCGGCGGTGATGGTGGACGGCAGGCGAATGGGCACCCGGAACTCGCTGGCGAGCTCGAGGTACACGTCGAAGAACTCCGGTCGCAGGGTGATGGCGGAGAGATGAGGGGCCAGGTGAGTGACGTCGATGCCCCAGGCCAGCGCACGTTCAATTTGCGCACGACACTCGCGGAGCACTTCTGCCGGGTCGGCGTGCTGCCACAGGTCGTCCAGCTCGCGGGGGAATCCGCCCTCGCCCGACAGCAGCGTCGGTGCATGCGTGATGGGCCCGAACCGGTAGGCGGCGTGCTCGCAGTTGAGGGTGAGGTGCACGCCGATGTCGTCGGTGGGCCGGCAACGAATTGCGGCATCTCGCGCCCAGGGTGCGGGCACCATCAGGCTGGCGCAGGTGGCGACGCCGTGGTGCAACGCGTCGAACACGCCCTCGTTGGCGGCGTGGCAGCTCCCGAGGTCGTCGCAGGAGATGATCACCAATTTGGCGTCGGCGGAATACCCCAGTCGCTCGGCGAGGGGACGTTCGGCGGGGGCGCTCATCGCCCGAACGCTACCCGGTGCACCCGGCCCACAGGCCGGAATCGGTGGCTTCGGCATCGCGGGCGGCGGTGACGAACTCCTGGGCATGTGCCACGTTCGGTGCGATGGTGAGCGGCCGGGCGTAGCCCCGACCGATGATCTCCAAGTTCACGAACATGCCGTCTTCGCTGCGATAGACGTAGGCCAACAGGCGGCCGTATACGTCGCGTGCCTCGACGTCGCGCTCGATGTGCAGCGAGGTGCCCTCGGGTAGCAGCGACTTGGTGAACGCGGTGGCCTCCGGCCCGAAACACTGCACCGGCGTGTTCGGCTTGTTCGTCTCGGGAGTGTCGATGCCGATCAACCGCACCCGTTCCTCGACGCCATCGACCTCGACGCCGATCGTGTCGCCGTCAGCGACGTAGACGACTGTTGCGTTCGACGTGAGCGACATGGCGCCCGTTGGCGTGGCAGCCGGCCCGCCGGTTGGTGGTGCGCCCGAGCACGCGGCAAGCGTTCCCACCAACCCGATCAGCAAGCACGACCGCATCGACCCGTTCTATCGGGCGATGGTCGCGGAGCGGTGATCGTGAGGGCAGTGCTACAGCCGTTCGATGATGGTGCCGGTGCCGATGCCGCCGCCACAGCACATGCTGACCAAGCCGTAGCGACCGCCGGTGCGCTCGAGTTCGTACAGCGCCTTGGTGAGCAGGAAGCCGCCGGTGCCGCCCAACGGGTGGCCGAGGGCGATGGCGCCACCATTGGGGTTGGTCTTCGCCGGGTCGGCGCCGGTTTCCTTCTGCCAGGCGAGCACGACCGAGGCGAAGGCCTCGTTGATCTCGAAGGTGTCGATGTCGTCGATGGACAGGCCGGTGCGGGCAAGGAGGCGTTGAGTGGCATCGATCGGGCCCGTGAGCATCAGCACTGGATCGACGCCGACAAGGCAGGTGTCGACGATGCGGGCGCGTGGCTTGAGGCCGAGCGCTGCTGCCTTCTCCTGCGTCATCAACAGCAGCGCGCTGGCGCCATCGCTGATCTGGCTCGAGTTGCCGGCGGTGTGTACGCCGTTCTCGCGGCCGACCGCCTTCAGCGTGGCCAGCTTTTCCAGCGTCGTCTCGCGGAGGCCTTCGTCACGCGCGACGGTGTGGAAGGTGCCGCTGGGGATGCCGTCGTCATCAACGTCGGGTGCTTGGATTGTGACGTACTGGCCGGCGAAACGATCTTCCGTCCACGCCTGTGCCGCGCGCTGCTGACTGGCGAAACCGAACGCATCGGTGTCGGCGCGGGTGATGCCCCACTTGTCCGCGATGCGGTCGGCCCCCTCGAACTGGGAGGTCATTTCATAGCGATCGAAGTAGGTCTTCGGGATCGGCACGCCGAGGCCGAGGTTCTTGTTGCCGTTGCTCCCGATGGGAATACGGCTCATCACTTCCACGCCGCAGGCGAGTGCCACGTCGACCACTCCGCTGCCGACCAGCGCGGTGGCCAGGTTGGTGGCCTGCTGGCTGCTGCCGCACTGAGTGTCGACGGTGGTGGCTGCAGTGGTGAGCGGCAGCCCGGCGCTGAGCCATGCGGTGCGGGTGATGTTGAACGCCTGCTCGCCGACCTGGCTGACACAACCGCCGACGACCTGACCGATCTCGCGGGGGTCGATGCCCGTGCGATCGATGATGGCCTGCTGCACGGTGGCCAGGACCTGGGCGGGATGAAGGGTGGAAAGGCCACCACCACGCTTGCCGATGGGGGTGCGGACGGCGTCGACGATCACAACGTTGCTCATGTGGTCAGCCTACGAGCGCCACCCCGTTGCGGCAGAGGCGAGCCGGCGGCAGCGACGGACGCGGCGAGAGGGCTCCTCTATGGTTTCGCCTCATGGCGACCTTCAACGCATCGTTCGCACCGGCAGCTTCCTCCCACCGTCACCGTTACATCCACGTGATCGGTGCGGCGGTGTTCGTCGACGATCGGCCGGCGGACGAAGGGTGGTCGGTGCACTATCTGGGCATGCTCGGCGAGGAAGCGTGTTGGGCGGTCGATGTGCCCCACGGCGAAGACCCTTCGGATGGGGCTGCCGTCGACCTGTACTCGTTCTACGGGCGCACGACCGAGACCGAGTGGGCAGTCGCCGGCCGCGCAGTGCAGCTGGCCGAGTGGGCTCGCACGC
>JANONE010000450.1:0-1917 GCA_031420675.1 Ilumatobacteraceae bacterium
GCAACGACTCGATCACGGTCTACAAGTCCACCGGGCATGCCATCGAGGACATGGCCGCCGCCCGCCTCGTCGTCGACACCGCCGTCGCCACCGGCCACGGCACCCGAGCACCGATCTGAGCAAGCCCCTGAACTGACCAGCCGGCTTGCGTCCTCGAGCCGGGCCTTCAGCCGGCGAGGGGGGAGTCGAGGCGGCGGCGAACCGCGTTGCGGATCTGCTGGTCGAAGCGATGCATGTGCGCCTCGATCAGTTCGGCGGCGCGGTCGGCGTCGCGAGCGCGCAGCGCGGCCAGGATCTCGCGGTGCTCGGCGATCATGCTGTGCAGGTCGGCGACATCGCCCAGATAGAGGTGCCACAGCCGGTCGCTGTGCGCGTAGAGCATGTCGAGGTGGTCGGTCAGGAAGCGGTTGTCGGCAGCTGCCCACACCAGCTCGCGGCAGCGCCGATCGATCTCGAGCAGTTCGTTGGGGGACGAGTCGGCCGTTGCGCCTGCCAGTAATGCGGCCATGTCGTCCCATGCCCCGGTGGTGCCCCGCGCGCACGCCAGCCGCATGGCGTATGGCTCGAGGATCGCCCTCGTCTCGTACAGCAGCGCCAGCTCGCCGACGTCGATGCTGCTCACGTACATGCCCCGGCGGGAGATGACGGTGACGAACTGGTCGCGTACCAAACGCTGCAGCGCTTCGCGAATCGGCGTGCGCCCCAGACCGAGGGTTTGCTGCAGCGCTTCCTCGCGAATCACGTCCGCCGGCGCGAGATCGAGCCGCACGATCATGCGCCGGATCTCGTTGTAGGCCCGCTCGGAGAGTGACAGTGGCTGTGTGATATGGTAAAGATATATCACTGACACGCTGTCGACAAGGCGCGCGCGTCGGACCCTCTCCACACCGCTACCCAGGGGTACCCACGAATGAGCGAATCTCCATCATCATCAGCCCTTCCTGAGCAGGCACGGGTCGTCGTTATCGGTGCCGGCATCGTCGGCAACTGTCTGGTGGGCCATCTCAGCCGCCTCGGCTGGACCGACATGGTGCAGATCGACAAGGGTCCGCTGCCGAACCCCGGTGGCAGCACCGGCCACGCGTCGAACTTCATCTTCCCCACGGACCACAACAAGGAGATGGCGTTCCTCACCATCGATAGCCAGAACCAGTACATCGATGCCGGGCTGAACAACACCTGTGGTGGCATCGAGGTCGCTCGTGAACCCCAGCGCCTCGAGGAGTTCAAGCGTCGCATGACGTCGGCGAAGGCCTGGGGCATCGAGGCCAGCTTGCTCACGCCCGCCGAGATCAAGGAGATGGTGCCCTTCATCAACGAGGACATCCTCCTCGGCGGCTACTACACCCCCAGCGTCAGCGTGGTCGACTCGCTCGCCACCGGCACGATGATGCGCGAGGAAGCGATCGCTGCCGGCGTGCTGCAGGTGTTCGCCAACACCGAGGTGCTCGATGTCGAGACCACGGATGGTCCGGGTGGCCCGAAGGTGTCCGCCGTCGTCACCGACAAGGGCCGCATCGAGGCCGAGTACGTGGTCGTCGCATGTGGCGTGTGGAGCCCCCGCATCGCCGCCATGGCCGGCGCCAACATCCCGCTCACCCCCGCCGTGCACCAGATGGCCGACGTCGGCCCGATCGACATCCTGCAGGAGAGCAACAAAGAACTCGCCTACCCGATCATCCGCGACATGGACACGTTCTGCTACGAGCGCCAGTCGTCGGGCTCGATGGAAGTGGGCAGCTACGCCCACCGCCCGATCCTCATGCGCGCCGACGACATTCCGAGCAACGCCGAGTCTGCGCTCACGCCCACCGAGCTGCCCCTCACCTATGACGATTTCGACCCGCAGATGGAGCAGGCGATCGACCTGATGGAGATGCTCGGCGACGCCGAGATCCGCTATGCGATCAACGGTCT
>JANONE010000451.1:0-3479 GCA_031420675.1 Ilumatobacteraceae bacterium
CGGGGCCGGCTACGTGTTCAGTGCCGACCGTGGCCGCACGACTGGGACACTCCGACGGCACGACCACGATGAGATCTACGCCCACCGCACCCACCGCGCCGACCAGCACGCCGCCGACGTAGTGGGCAAGCTCCTGAGCGACGCTGGCTAGCGACGCCGTTCCTTGCCGCGGCTGTCGTTCGTGCACCGGCAGATTCGGCTGGCCTGACTACCGGGACACCCAGAGCCAAACACCGCCCGTCTCAAAACGTGAGGGGCCGACGCAGGTCGTTGGCGTCAGTTCGGTTTGCCGAGTTTGATGCAGGCGTCGGCGGCGCTTTCGTTGATCGAGACGGCCTGTTGGAAGGCGGTGGTCGGGTCGGTGTCGCTCGCTGCGACGAGGCCCTCGTCACGCATACAGGCCCAGATCGTTTCCAGGTGGAAGTCGGACGGGAGGTGGCCGTAGGCGTACCGGATTGACGCGCGGGACCAGTTGGAGGCTTCGCACGTGTCGACCACGGCGTTCAACTGATCGGTCTTGGCCTCGGGCGCGCTGGAGACGAGCTGATGTCCGTCGGGTCCACCGTAGTAGGCGTTGAAACCACCGGCCTCGATGCAGGCAACCGTCGCGTTCTGTGCGGCAGTCAGCTCGGTATCGGTGACCACTCCGTCGGCGAGGATCTGATCCTGGAGCGCGGCTGTGGGCACCGTTGTCGTGGACAACACGGTGGGTGCTGCGCTCGGCGAGCCCGGTTGGTCGATTGCGGCAGGGGTATTGCGGGCAAGCGCCACCAATCCGGCGACGCCGACGATGCCGACCACGACCAGCGCCGCAGCGCGAGCAATGGCGAAGTGTCGGAACGTCGCGCGGCGACGGTCGTGACCAGCGATGGGGATGAGTTCCGTGGACTGCTCGACTCGGGGGTCCGCGAACCCGGTTGTGGTGTGGCTTGTGATGGCGGTGTAGAGGCGTTGCTTGTCGGCGCGGTCGAGGTTGTCGACGTGTGGGCGGGCGGCGGTGAGCAGGTCGATGTCATTCATGGCTGAGTACCTCGATGTGTGCGGTGATGGTGGTGCGGATGCGGTTGAGACGGGAACGGACGGTGCCGACCGGAATGTCCATCGCAACTGCGATGTCGTGGTAGGAGCAGCGTTCCCAGGCGTAGAGCAGCAACAGATCGCGGTCGTCCGCGGACAACTCAGCGACCACGTCCAGCACCCGGGCGAGGCGGCTGTTTGCATCGATGCCGTCGTCGACGCGGTCGAAGGTCTCGTCGGTGCCCGTCCCGTCCCGGGCGAAGCGGGCCAGTGCACGCAGGCGGCGCTGCTCAGCTCGCCAATGGTTGCGGATCACGTTCATCGCGATGCCGTACAACCAGCCTCGCTCACTGCCCTGATGGGGATCGAAGCTGCTCAGTCGTTCACAGGCAATACGGAAGGTGTCGGCCGTTACGTCGAACGCCAACTCGGGACCAAGTCGTCGAGCGACGAACCGATACACGTCATCGACGAACCGCTCGTACAGCCGCCTCAACTCCGCATCCGGGTCGTGAGCACTGTGCAGCGATTCCACACTCCCATCTTGTCCGCAGGCCGCCAGCAGTTCATTCGAACCCACGCCGTCGGGCTCTGCGCGGGCTGGGCCCGCGTCACCCGGCGAGATACTCCCGACCCCGACGTCCCACGCGGAGCCATTGATTCTCCGACGAGTACAGGCGGCGAACCCTCTGCGCCGGGCGCGCCTCCAATCGGCCGCTTGCGCTCTAGATTGTTACTGAATATACTAACAGCTGTGGAAAACCTTGCGATCGGTATTCGGCGCTCCCGCACCGCGCTCGGACTCTCGATTCGCGAACTGGCAACGCTCGCCCAGGTCGCCTATCCGACGATCTCCCGCATCGAGCAGGGTCGGGAGAACCCCCGGTGGTCGACCGTCTGCAAGATCGCCGCGGCACTCGGGGAGGACGTCGGGCTGGGCAGCACCGAGAAGACCCGTGTCGTCAAGTTGGCCGACCTGACGGACGCGTGGTCGAAGGACCACTCCGAAACCGACCAGCCGAACTGGACGAACCTGCGCGCATTCGCCGACCAACTGGCGCTCCATCCTGAGCTCTCGGGTGCTGCGATCATGCCCGCACCGCTGCCCTCCGGCTCGCTGTTCTTCGACAACCTGCTCGCCGGGATCGCAGAGAAGACAGCCGACGACATCGGCATCAAACGCCCCAAGTGGGCACGGCGGGTTCGGCCACTGCCGTCCACCTGGGAGAGCAAGGGAACGCCCCGCATGCGCGCTGCCAACGAGGCGAAGGTCCCACCGCAGTTGCAGCAGAGGAACATCCTCATTCCAGCGGCCGCGATCTGGCGCGACCGTGAGCTGGTCCCAGCGTGACCGGCGACCAGCTGCTCGACGGTGATGCGGTCCGCGGGCTGGTGGCTGCAGTAGCCGAAGTGCTCGCTCCGGATGGCCCTCGGCACGTCCTGGTCATCGCAGGCGGTTCCTTGCTCGCGTGGCATGGGCTGCGCGAAGCCACGCGCGACGTCGACACCATCCGTCGAATGGATGACGAACTCCGGGACGCGGTGAGACTCGTCGCGAGCCGCCACGGCCTGGCAGCCAACTGGCTCAACGACAACGCTTCCCCGTTCTGGCCGGCGACGCTCGACATCGAGGCCTGTGAGGTCCTCGCCAAGTACCCCCGATTGCTTGCCCTGGGTGTCCCCCTCCGCTTCCTGTTCCTGATGAAGCTGCATCGCGCGGATCCCAACGACCTGGCCGACATGCAGGTCATCTGGCCACACATCGCCGACCAGTTCGACAACGCGGAACAACTGGTGGTCGAGTATCAGACCGCGTTCCCACTCGCTCCACACGACGAGCACCTGGCGGCGTTCGTCATCGATCTGCTTGCCGACGCAGGCTTCGAGCTCGGCGGGCCGTGAGCGTGTCGACACCGATGTGAGTGTCCATGCACCAGCCGTGCAGGAAGGAGATGTCCCATGGAGTTCGCAGTGAGGATGGGCCCAAAGGGGCGGGTGACGAAGTCGTCCTACGCATCCGGGGCCACCGCGCCATCGTCGCCCACACACCCGACTTCCTGACCCTGGCCGGCACCCTCAAGGTCCCGCGATCGCTGCGCAGGCTCGCCTGGGACGACATCATCCGAACACTCGAGCAACGCGGGCTGCCGAGCACGGTTGAGCGTGTTCGTCGGCAATGGGCAGATGACAGACAGGTGCCCGCGGCCGAGAGGGAGCCGACTCGGGGCAGTTTCGAGCCGCACCCAACCACACCCGCGCCCGGGAACTTGTACGGTTCGGTTCGAGACGGCCGGACCGCGCAACTTCGACGCTGCATTGCTCGGTACAGACGAGTGCACAGCGGCCACCATCGCGTTCCCGGACAGATCAGCAACATCCACACCAATGCACCAGTCGGTGACCAACGGGGCCGGCGGACGCACGCCGACCGATCATGCCGACAACCGCAATCCGCAGGGTTG
>JANONE010000452.1:0-2369 GCA_031420675.1 Ilumatobacteraceae bacterium
GCGTAGAACGTCCAGGCGCGGGTTTCTTTCTCACCGGTGGTGAGGAAGGTGCGCATGCCCAGAAGGTGGTACGCCGAGCGCACCATGCGGAAGAGGGCACCTTCGCCCAGGCCGAAGCCTTCCAGCATCTCGGCCCGTTCGACGGGATCGGTGATGGTGGCTGCCTCCGCTTCCAGCTGCACGCACATGCCGATCACTTCCACGTTGTCGCCGGCGGAGGTGAGCTCGTTGCGCACCAGCTGCTCCATCTCGGGGATGCGGTCGAGGTCGTTCTCGCCGACGTTGACCACAGCCAACACCGAGCGGTTGGTAAGCAGGAAATACGGCTGCAACGTCTCCTTCCACTCCGGCTTGAGACCGGCGCGGTAGAGCGGCTTGCCCTCGCTGAGCGCGTCGTAAGCGGCCTGCAGGGCTTCCAGCTCGGCGGCCGCGCCCTTGTCCAACTTGGCCTGGCGGGTGGCCTGGTTGAGGCGCTTCTCCACCGTTTCCAGGTCGGCGAGGGCCAGCTCGATCTCCACGACTCGTAGGTGTTCGATCGGGTCGGCCGGCCCGGTGACGTCGTCGTCGACGAACGCCCGCAGCACGAACACGATCGCATCCACCTCGCGGATGTTGGCCAGGAACTTGTTGCCCAAGCCCTCACCCTTGGACGCACCCTCGACGAGGCCACCGATGTCGACGACCTGCACCGCCGCGTGCACGAGCACCTTGGACTTGCTCATCGCACCCAGCCGCTCGCCACGATCGTCGGGGACCTTGGCGACGCCGATGTTCGGGTCCTTGGTGGCGAACGGATACGGCGCCGCCAGCGCGCCGCCACCGGTGAGAGCGTTGTACAACGAGCTTTTGCCCGCGTTGGGGAGACCGACCAGGCCGAAGCGTTCCATAGCGTCCGTGAGGCTACCGGCGGCCGAGTCCGCGACGAGTTTTGCCGATCCGGCGAACTCGCCGTGCCCAGTACAGACGTGAAGCCGTTTGCACTCGTATCCATCGCCGCCGCTCTCGCGGCTGCGGCCGCTGCCCTGCTTGTCGCCCCTTCGGCCGGTGCCGGTCAACTGGGCACATCGATCCCCACCAATTGCGTGCGGCACACCAGCTTCAGCGGCGGCAAGGACGCCCCCGGCGACTACCGCTGCGCGGGCCTTGCGATCCAGTTTCACACCGCCGGCGTCCGCCGCTCGCCCTTTCCGATCTGGGCAGGGCAGTGGCTCTTCGTCGACGAAGCCGGTCAGTACCGCGTGGGCTCGTGCACGTTCAACCGAGGGGTGCATCCCACCATCGGGTCGCCGTCGCATCCCGTTGGCCAGTCGTTCCCCAACGACGCGACCGGGGCAAAGGGTGCCTACCTGACATGGAAGTACGGTGACACCCGCGACAACTTCACCGCGGCAGCGATGTGGGCGGTTTTCCACTACTACGCGCAGGATGCCGCCGGCACCAACCGAGCGGCGAACGGTGCTTCGCCGCTCATACCGTCACTCGACGGCATTGCGGCCGACAGCGGCTCCGCGGAGCTGCAGGCGGAGGCGCTGGAGCTGAACGACGAGGCCGTGCGCTTCGCCGGCCAATGGCAGTTGTCGTTGGTGCTCGGGCCCGATGGCGTGGCGACTGCGACCTTGTTGTCGGGCGCAACTCCGGTTCCCGGCCATCAGATCTCCGTTCTCGTGAGTGGCAGCGATCTCCCGCTGGCTGGCACCACGAGCGCGGATGGCAGGGCCACGGTGACGGTGCCACTCCCGCCCGGCACCGTCACCGTGGTTGCCACCGCATCCGCTCCCGGGCCGGCGGCCGTCTTTCGCGGTGCGCCGGCGATCCCGAATCCGCATGGTGCGCAGACGCTGGTGACCGGAGGCGAGCCGACGACGCTGCGGGTGTCGGCACAACTGGACGTTCCACCGCCGACGACCGAGGCCACCACGACGACCGAGGCCACCACGACCACGGAGGCCACCACGACCACGGAGGCCACCACGACGACCGAAGCCACCACCACGACCACGGAGGCCACCACGACGACCGAAGCCACCACCACGACCGAAGCCACCACCACTACCGAAGCTCGGGTGGTGGCGGAAGTGCCGACCCCGGTCGCATCGGAAGCACCGACAACGACACCGACAGTGACAACGACAACAACGACGACGACAACGTCGGACTCGACGACGACGACTCCTGCGCCCACGACTATCCCGCCCACGACTATCCCGCCCACGACTATCCCGCCCACGAAAGCGGCTCGGACGCCCCCGCCGCTGCCTCGAACGGGCGGCGGCGACGGAGGGATCGCCTACCTGGCCACCGCCTTGCTGGTGGGCGGGATCGGCCTGCTGGGCACCCTCCGCCGCTGCGATCAGCCGGTCTACACTCGC
>JANONE010000453.1:0-8195 GCA_031420675.1 Ilumatobacteraceae bacterium
AACTGCAGCAACCCTGCGACATCTCGGTGGCATCGCTGTCGAGCACACCCTTGCAGCCGCAGCCGAAGATGCAGCTCCAGTTGCTGCGCAGGAAGGTTGCGTCGAACACCCACGTGCGGCGGGTGTGGTCGTCCTCGAAACTGATCCATTCATGAGTGTCGATCGGCACGAGGATCGACGCTACCAATCCAGTCGTCGTGCCGAGCCCCATGCGCGCTGCGGTTCCAGACGTTCGCTCCTCGGTAGGCTTGCGCCTCCAAGGGCACGCCACTATCAACGTCACCATCGACGCCACCATCGACGCCACCGCGGACCGCCGATCAGCTTCGTTCCGCCTTCCTCGACTACTTCGCGGGGAAGGCCCACGCCGTCGTGCCGTCGGCGAGCCTCATCCCGCACGACCCGACGGTGTTGTTCACGGTGGCAGGCATGGTGCCGTTCAAGCCCTACTTCGTGGGCGACGAGGTGCCGCCCTACAACCGCGCCGTCAGCTCGCAGAAGTGTGCCCGCGCCGGCGGCAAACACAACGACCTCGACGACGTCGGCCGCACCAAGCGACACCTGGTGTTCTTCGAGATGCTCGGCAACTTCAGCTTCGGCGACTACTTCAAGAACGAGATCATCCCCTGGAGCTGGGAGCTCACCACTGAGACTTTCGGCCTCGATGGCGACCGACTGTGGATCACCGTTCACGAGAGCGACGACGAAGCCGAGGCCATCTGGCACGAGCAGGTGGGCGTGCCGATGGAACGCATCCAGCGGCTGGGGGACAAGGACAACTTCTGGCAGATGGGCGATACCGGTCCGTGCGGCCCGTGCAGCGAGATCCACATCGACCGCGGCCCTGCCTTCGGACCCGAGGGGGGGCCACTGCACGACCCGCAGGGCGACCGGTTCATGGAGTTCTGGAACCTGGTCTTCATGCAGTACAACCAGGCGCCCGATGGCAGCCGCACCCTGCTGCCCAAGCCGTCCATCGACACCGGCCTCGGCCTCGAACGCATGCTCTGTTTGCTGCAGGGCGTCGATGCCGTGTGGGAGACGTCGCTGATGCAACCGCTCATCGACCAAGCCTGCTCGCTCACCGGCCGCAGCTATCGCCCCGGCGACTACGACGACCGCGACAGCTTCTCCATGCGCGTGCTCGCCGAGCATGCCCGTTCCGCCGCCATGCTGGTGAGCGATGGCGTGTTCCCGAGCAACGAGAACCGTGGCTACGTGCTGCGCCGCATCATCCGTCGCGCTGTGCGCTACGCCTATTTGCTGGGCACCGAGAAGCTCGTCATGCCGACCCTCGTCGACACTGCGGTGGAAGTGATGGGGAGCGCCTACCCCGACGTGCTCACCAACCGCGATTTCATCGTCGGCGTGCTGACGCGTGAGGAAGAGCGCTTCCGCCAGACCCTGAGAACCGGCCTGGGTATTCTGGAGGACGAGCTCGCCACCGACACCGAATCGTTGCCGGGGCGCACGGCGTTCTTGTTGCACGACACCTACGGCTTTCCGCTCGAACTCACGCAGGAGATCGCCGGCGAGCGCGGCGTTGCCGTCGACAACGCCGGCTTCGAGTCCGAGATGTCGGCGCAGCGCCAGCGGGCCAAGGCGGGCCGCAAGGGCAACGTCACCGACGACGATCGACTTGACAGCTACCGCGAGGTGGTCGAGCAGTTCGGTACCACCGAGTTCGTCGGCTACACCGACGACGAGTCGCAATCGCGCGTGCTCGCCGTGCTGCCAGGCACACCTCTCGAGGATGGCGAACCGACCGTCGAGGTCTTCCTCGACCGCACTCCGTTCTACGCCGAGAGCGGCGGCCAGGTCGGCGACAGTGGCACCATCACCACTGATCGCGGCAGCGCGCAGGTGCTCGACACCACCTTCGCCCTGCCCGGCCTTCGCCGCCACACCGCTTGCGTTGTCAGTGGCGAGATCCTCGTCGGCGCCACCGCCACCGCCTACATCGACGTCGGCCGCCGCAACGCCATCCGCCGCAACCACACCGGCACGCACATCCTGCACCACGCCCTGCGCAAGGTGTTGGGCGAGCACGTGAAGCAGGCCGGTTCGTTGGTCGGCCCCGACCGTCTGCGATTCGACTTCAGCCACTACGAGGCAGTCACGCCGGACGAAGTTCGCCAGATCGAGGCGATCGCCAACAGCGAAACCCTTGCCAATGCACCAGCTCGCGCGTTCGAGACCACGAAGGACGAAGCCACTGCCCTCGGCGCGATCGCGTTCTTCGGTGACAAGTACGGCGACGTCGTGCGCGTCCTCGAGGTCGGCAACTCGATCGAGTTGTGCGGTGGCACCCACGTGCGTGCTGCCGGCGACATCGGCACCATCAAGGTCATCGGCGAGAGCAGCATCGGAAGCAACCTGCGCCGCATTGAGGCCACGACCGGTGAGAACACGGTGAAACTCCTGCAGCGCGACAGCGCTGCCGTCGCCGAGGCCGCGCGGCTGGTGGGCGCGAGCCCTGACGAGATGGTGGCCGGCGTGCAACGGCGGCTCGACGAGATCAAGGGTCTGCACGACGAGCTGAAGGTGTTGCGCGGCAGGCTGGCGATGGGTCGGGCCGGCGAGTTGGCTGCGGCCGCTTCCGACTGTCGCGTGATCACGCGCATTGATGGCCTGTCGCCGGGCGACCTGCGCGACCTTGCGATCGCGGTGCGTCAGCAGCCCGGTGTGGAGATCGTGGTGCTCGGTGGCCTCAGCGACACCGGCGGCGTCTCACTCGTCGCGGCCGTCAGTCCGGGCGCCGGCCTGGTCGCGGGCGACCTGCTCAGGGATGCGGCCAAGGCTGTGGGTGGCGGTGGCGGCGGCAAGGGCGACATCGCCACGGCGGGCGGCAAGAACCCCGAGGGGCTCGATGAGGCGCTGCGCATCGCCAGCGCTGCCGCCGGGGTCGTTGCGGAAAGCAGCTGACCATGCGTGCGCTCGGCATCGATCTCGGCTCCAAGCGCATCGGTATCGCCGTCAGCGACCGCACCGGCACCATTGCCTCGCCGTTGACGGTGCTGCAGCGGTCCGGATCGGTGCGTCGCGACCATGCGGCGATCGCCGCGCTGGTACAGGAGGAGGAAGCCGAGATGCTGGTGGTCGGCCTTCCCTTGAACATGAACGGCACGTCCGGCCCGGCGGCGAAGGCTGCCATCACCGAGGCCGAGGCCTTGGCTACGGTGGTGGGCGTGCCGGTCATCACCTTCGACGAGCGCCGTACCACCGTCACCGCCGACAGAGCGTTGATGGAAGCGCGCATCGGTGCGCAGGCACGCCGAAAACTGGTCGACAAGGTGGCCGCAGCAGTGCTGCTGCAGACCTGGTTGGATTCGCGAGCCGCGCAGCAATGACGTACGTCGACGACCGCACCTGGCACAAGGATCCGTGGGACGACCCGGACATCACCGACGCGCTGGTGGTCGAACGGCCTCGCCGGCAGCACCGGTCGGTCAAGTGGTTCGTGTGGCTGCTGTGCTACGTCGGTATGGCCGGTGTCGTTGCCGTCGGGGTTGCCGGCCTCTGGTACACCCAACAGGTCAACCCCAAAGGCGATCCGGGAGCCCCGATCACGTTCACGGTGAACGCCGACGACACGGCCAAGACGGTCAGCGAGCGATTGGACGACGAGGGCCTGGTGGACAGTGCCGAGGTGTTCCAGTGGTACGTGGCCCACCATGGTGGCATGGAACTGATCCCCGGGTACTTCCGCCTGCGGCCCGACGACCACATGGGCAACATCATGCGCATCCTGCAAACCCCGCCGTCGGAGACGTACACGGAAGTCACGTTCCCCGAGGGATACACGTACGACCAGATGGCCGCGCGTCTGAACGACAGGGTGCCGCGACTGGCGGCGGTCGACTTCAACATCGCTGCCACCGACGGGCAGATCAGGTCGGACTGGCTGCCCGCGGGCAGCAACAGCCTGGAGGGCCTGCTGTTCCCCGACACGTACCAGGTGTCCAACGGGGAGAGCGCCGGCCAGCTGATCCAACGCATGGTGAAGCTGATGGAACGCGTCGGGCGGCAGGAGAACATCGAGGAACGATCTGCTGCGATGAACAGCAACCCGTACAACATCTTGATCATCGCCAGCCTCATCGAACGCGAAGCGCTGGTACCCGGGGATCGGGCCAAGATCGCCCGTGTCATCTACAATCGCATGTACCTCAACACGGCGTTGGAGATCGATGCGGCGCTGTTCTACCAGCAGGATCCGTCGCTCTCGTTCGGTGATCTGAAGGCTCTGGACACGCCCTACAACACCTACATGCACGTGGGTCTGCCGCCGACCCCGATCGCCAACCCGGGTCGGGCCAGCATCAAGGCAGCGCTCAACCCGGCGGCGAACCCTTCACTCGGAGACCCACTGTGCGTCGGCCTGCCGAGCGGCACACCCTGCCTCTACCTGTTCTACGTGCTCGCCGACGAGGACGGCCACCATGCTTTCGCGGCCACATTCGAGCAACACGAGGCCAACGTGCAAGCGGCTCGCGAGAAGGGTCTGTTGAATTGATCTCGGGTGCCACCCGGGTGGCGGCGGTCATCGGCAGCCCGGTGCGGCACAGCCTGTCGCCGGCATTGCACAACGCTGCGTTCGAGCAGTTGGGTGTCGACTGGGTCTACACCGCATTCGATGTCGCACACGGCCGCGCACAGGCCGCAGTCGATGCGATGCGCACGCTGGGGCTCGGGGGGCTGTCGGTCACGATGCCACACAAGGAGGGCATTGCGCGGGCCGTTGATTCGCTCGACGCTGCTGCAGCGGCGTTGCGTAGCGTCAACACCGTGGTGCCGCAGGCCGACGGCTCGTTGAAGGGATACAGCACCGATGGTGCCGGGTTCGTTGCATCGCTCGTGGCTGCGGGTGTGGGTGTGGACGGGCGCAACGTGTGCGTGCTCGGAGCAGGTGGCGCAGCCAGGGCGATCATCGATGCTCTCGGCCGTGCCGGGGCGGCACGAATCGCGGTGCTGAATCGCACGTTCAGCACGGCCCAGGAGGCCGTTCATCTCGCCGGTGCTGTGGGTGCCATCGGAGTGGCTCACGATGTCCGCGACGCCGACATCGTGGTCAACGCCACGTCCATCGGCATGGGCAGCAACGACCTTCCCTGCGATCCTGCCGCGCTTCGCGCCGGGCAGGTGGTGGCCGACGTCGTGTATCACCCGCGCGACACGGCGTTGCTGCGGGCGGCTCGTGCTGCGGGTGCCACCGCCATTGATGGTTTCGGCATGCTGGTGCAGCAAGCGGCGCTCCAGCAACAGCTGTGGCACGGGCATCTTCCCGATGTTGCCGTGATGGCCGCTGCGGCAGAGCGAGAACTGGCCGCACGCCGCCAGTAGCCTGCCCGGAGTGCTTCGTTATCTCACCGCCGGCGAATCCCATGGGCAGGCGCTCGTGGTCATCATCGAAGGCCTGCCGGCGGGGCTACACCTCACGCTCGACGACATCCAGCCCGAGCTCGCCCGTCGCCGCCTGGGCTATGGCCGCGGGCCTCGGCAGCGCTTCGAACAGGACGAACTGACGCTGATCGGTGGTGTGCGTCACGGGCGCACACTGGGGTCGCCGCTCGCGATCGAGATCAAGAACAGCGAGTGGTTCCGTAGCGACAAGTGGCACGAGGAGATGTCGCCGGCCCCCGGTGTCACGAAGGATCCGCTCACGTCGGTGCGTCCCGGCCACGCCGATCTGGCGGGCATGCAGAAGTACGGTTTCACCGATGCTCGCGATGTGCTCGAGCGGGCCTCGGCGCGTGAAACCGCGGCCCGCGTCGCTGCCGGCGCGGTGGCCAAGAAGCTGCTCGCCGAACTGGGCGTGTCGATCATCTCACACGTCATTCAAATGGGTGTGGTGCGTGCCACGGGCCTGCGCCCGCTGCCATCGGATCTCGAGGCGGTCGATGCCGACGAAGTGCGCTGTTTCGATGCGACGGCGTCGGCGGCGATGATCGAAGAAGTGAAGGCGGCAGCCAGGGACGGCGATTCGCTCGGTGGCGTCGTGGAAGTGCTCGGTTACGGCGTGCCGGTGGGTCTGGGCAGCCACGTGCACTGGGATCGCAAGATCGATGCCGCGCTGGCCCAGGCCGTGATGAGCATCCAGGCCGTCAAGGGTGTCGAGATCGGCGACGGGTTCGAAGTCGCCGGCCGACGCGGCAGCAACGCGCACGACGCGATCGTGTGGGATGCCGAGGCTGGCGACTACCGCCGTGAGAGCTCGCTGGCCGGCGGCACCGAGGGTGGTATCACCACCGGCGAACTGCTGGTGGTGCGAGCCGCGATGAAGCCGCTGGCCACGCTGAACCGCCCCACGCTGAAGACCGTCGACGTGGTCACCAAGGAGTCCACGGTCAGCTTCAAGGAACGCACCGATGTCACGGCCGTGCCGGCGTGCGCCGTGGTCGCCGAGACGATGGTCGCGCTAGTGCTGGCCACCGAAGCGCAGCGGAAGTTCGGTGGCGACAGCGTGTCCGAGTTCGTACGCAACGCCGAGTCGTTCAAGGCGACCCTGCCGTGAGGATCGGCCGGCCGTGATCCGCGCCGATCAGCATCTGGTGCTGGTGGGCATGATGGGCGTGGGCAAGACCACCGTGGCTCGTGTGGTCGCCGATCGGTTGGGCAGGCGGGTGTTCGACAGCGACGCGATCGTCGAGAGCCGCCTCGGCCGCACCGTGCGCGAGATCTTCGCCGAGGACGGGGAAGCGGCGTTTCGCGCACTCGAGACCGAAGTCCTGTTGGAGGCGTTGGCGTTGCCCGAGCCAGTGGTCATTGCCGGCGCCGGGGGAGTGGTGCTCAGTCAGACCAATCGGGACGCGCTGAAGGCAGCCGCGGCGCGGGTCGTGTGGTTGTGTGCCGACCCGGCGACATTGGTGCAGCGGGTGCAGGGCAGCGGCCATCGTCCGCTGCTCGATGACGATCCAGGCGGTACCTTGCAGCGCATGTTCCGTGATCGCGAGGCGTTGTACCGGGAAGTGGCCGATGCCATCGTCCTGGTCGACAACCGTTCGGTGAGCGAGGTGGTGGAGGCCGTGCTGCGATGATCACCGTGCGAGTGCCTCTGGGCGACCGCAGCTACGACGTACTAGTGGGCAACGGCGTGCGCAGCGAACTTTCGGCGCTGCTGCCGGCCACGGCACGTCGGGTTGCCATCGTCTCGCAGGTGGGCATCCCGTTGGCGGTGGACCCCGGGTTGCCCAGCGAGACCTTCCTCATCGGCGATGGCGAGCACTTCAAGTCGTTGGCGACGATCGAAGAACTGTGCCGCGGCTTCGCTCGTATGGGTCTCACCCGCAACGACGTGGTGGTTGCTGTCGGCGGCGGCATGGTCACCGACGTCGCCGGTTTCGCGGCTGCGTCGTGGCACCGCGGAGTGGCCGTGGTACACGTCAGCACCACGCTCGTCGGCATGGTCGATGCCGCGATCGGCGGCAAGACCGGTGTCAACTTGCCGGCCGTCGACGGTGTGGGGGGCAAGAACCTGGTGGGCGCCTACTGGCAGCCCAGCGGGGTGATCTGCGACCTCGATGCGCTGGCCACGTTGCCCCCGCGAGAGCTGCGCTGCGGCCGCGGCGAAATGGCCAAGTACCACTTCCTCACCGGCGACGATCTGCTCGCGATGCCTGAGGCCGAGCGCGTCGCGCGCTGCGTGGCGATAAAGGCAGAGGTGGTGGCGAGCGACGAGCGCGAGGGTGGCCGTCGAGCATTGCTGAACTACGGCCACACCTTGGCCCACGCGCTGGAGATCGAGACCAACCACGCGCTCGCTCACGGCGAGGCCGTGGGCATCGGTTTGGTCTACGCAGCCCACCTGGCGCACCATCTCGGCCGCATCTCGGACGAGCGCGTGCAGCAGCACTACGACGTGGTCGGCGGCGCCTACGAGCTGGATACCGCGTTGCCCGAAGGTGTCTCGCCGCAACGGCTGGTGGAGCTGATGGGGCGCGACAAGAAGGTGCTGGGCGATCAGCTCACGTTCGTGCTCGACGGCCCGGACGGAGTGGAAGTTGTGGCCGAGGTCTCGCCCGACGACGCGCTGACCGCGCTCGCCGACATGCGCTGACCCGGCGAACCCCCCTGGGGAGTGTCAGGCGCTCACCATTATCTCTGTCACACCCTTGTGCGAGGATGCGTACATGAGTTCGTTCAAGGTGCCGGGTGTTGCGGAGATGGTGGCGATGTCGCCGGCCGAGCGGGGGGTG
>JANONE010000454.1:0-5087 GCA_031420675.1 Ilumatobacteraceae bacterium
GCCCATTCCTTCACCGCCGGGTCCTGTACGGCGGCCACCACCACCAGGTGACGGCGAGTGATGATCGGCAGCGCAGGCAGCAACGCCTGCTCGACAACAGCCTCGACCAGATCGGTGAGGACGATGAACAGCGAGCGGCGCCGAAAGCGAGCGGTCGCGTAGTTGAACGCGACCTGATAGGCGCTCTCGCTGTAGTCGGGCTCCAACATGTACATCGCCTCGGCAGCGCGGCCCAGTTGGCTCTTGCCGTTGGTCGGTACGAGGATGCTGCGCACCTGTCGATCGAAGGCCAGCATCCCCACGCGGTCGCCCAGCTTGGTGGCCGTCTGCACGACGCCCAGCACCGCGTCCATCGCATGCTCCACGCGCGGCACGCCGCCCACCGTCCCCGCCATCACACGGCCGTTGTCCAGCAGCAGCACGATGTTCTGGTTGCGTTCCGCTCGGTACTGCTTGACGATCGGCCGTTGCAGGCGCACCGTCGCCGGCCAGTCGATGCGACGGAACTCGTCGTCGGGGCGATAGTCGCGAAGTTGGTCGAACTCGGTTCCACCGCCGCTGGCGCGAATACTGCGCAGGCCCACCTCCAACACCCGCGGCACGCGTATGCGGCGCTGCACCTCCTCACGACTCGGGTACGCGGGCATCACCCGAATGCCACCATCGACTCCACGGGTGGCCTGGCGACTGACCAGCCGCATCGGGCCCTCGACGCGGACGGTGACGTCGCGCAGCGGGAAGCGACCGCGTCGCGTGGGTCGCAGCATCGTCTTCGCCCGCAGGCGGGCCCCGGCGCGAAGCGTGGCGGTCACCCGTCGGCGTTCGGCCTGCAGGCTGGGCCACAGCGCATCGGTGACCGTGACGCGGGCACCGCGCCCGGCCCGATTCGCGACCTGCCAGGTGAGCACCGCCTCCTCGCCCAGCGTGATCGAATCGTCGACCTCACGACTCACGTCGATGCGGCGGGGCGCGACGCACAACACCGCGTCGACGAGGACCACGACCAGCAATACGATCTCCACCACGCCCAACGCCAACCAGCTACGACCCGGCCAGGCGAACAGGGCAAGGCCCGACACCGCCGCCAGCGCGGCGAACCACACGGTGGGCACCGGGTAGGCGAGGCGGTATTTCATCACGTGGAGGTTCGAGGACGGCGCTAGCGCGGGGTGGGTACGGTGGCGAGGATGCCGTCGAGAACGGTGTCGGCGGAGGTGCCCTCGAGCTCCAGCTCGGGGCGCACCATGATTCGATGCCGCAGGCACGGCTTGGCCACCGCCTTCACCTCGTCGGGGGTGACGAAGTCGCGGCCACTCAGCCACGCCCACGCCTTGGAGGCGTGCAACAGCCAGGTGATGCCACGCGGCGACACGCCCAGCTGCAACGAGGGCGACTCGCGCGTGGCGCGGCACAGGCTGACGATGTACTGCTGCACCGCCGGGTCGACCCGGATCCGCTGGATCGCCGCCCGCCCGGCAGCGAGATCGGCCGCACTGGCGACAGGCCTCACGCCCGAGCCGCGCAGATCGTGCGGGTTCATGCCGGCGTCGTGCCGCGAGACCATCTCCAACTCCTGCTCCTGCGTGGGATAGCGCACCTGCAACTTGAACAGGAAGCGGTCGAGCTGTGCCTCCGGCAGCGGGTAGGTGCCCTCGTACTCGATCGGGTTCTGAGTCGCGATCACCAGGAACGGATCGGGCAGCGCGTGCGTCTGCCCGTCGAACGTGACCTGCCGCTCCTCCATCGCTTCCAGCAGCGCCGCTTGGGTCTTGGGTGGGGTGCGGTTGATCTCGTCGGCAAGCAGCAGGTTGGTGAACACGGGCCCCTCGCGGAACTTGAACGTGATGCCGTCGGACGTCTGCCCGACCAACTGCTGGCCGATCACATCGCTGGGCATCAGATCGGGGGTGAACTGCAGGCGGGTGAACTTCATGTCGAATGCTGCGGCGAGGCTCTTCGCCAACAACGTCTTGGCGACGCCGGGCACGCCCTCCAGCAACACGTGCCCGTTCACCAACAGCGCGGCGATGGCACCGGTGAGCACGCCCTCCTGACCGACCACCACCTTGGCGACCTCGTTGCGTACTGCCAGTACGGCATCGAGCGGTGACCTGTTCTCATCGTTCACGAGTTGGCTCCTTCGCCTGTTCCTTGTCCCGAGGTGTGCCCAGCAAGGGCTACCTCACGAATCCTCTGCAGTGTGCTGCTGAGCTGCATCAAGCCGGGGTTGTCCTGCACGTCGCGTTGCAGCGTGGCGGCGACGTGGCCCGGCGGCAACGACGTACGAGCGGCAACTGCAGCGTCCAGCGCCTCGATCGAGGAAGTGGGTGGCATGTGGTACTGCTTGCACAGGGCACGGTAGAGGTTGCCACGCAGCAACCATCCAGCGCGTTGCGCGTGGTGGGCGCGCTGCATCAGGTTGCCGGTGGCCACCACCAACTCGCTCCCGGCAATGGGTACCTGCGCCGGCTCGCGCACGGGCCTGCCGGGCCGGATGGCGCGAGCCAGCGCGAACACCACGAACGCGATCGACAACTGGGCGAGGGCCATCCACACGCCCGGCCGGACGAGGTCGGTGAGCGTCTTCTCACCAGAACCGATGTCGGCCGTGGACTTCGCTGCCTGGGCACCGAGGAGAATGTCGACACGCGACCCGCCGGTGGGGGCCAGCAGGGCCGTCGCCAGCGGCCCATTGTCGGCGTAGCGCAGCAGTGCGTTGGTGAACAGTTCGTTGTCGCCCAGTTGGACGATCATGCCGTTGCCCCGACGGTGCACGACGGCGAAGGAACCGGAATCGTCCCGGAAGCACGTCGCCGCGACCTCGTCGTGGAAACGCACTCCACTGCGCACGAACACGCCGCGCAGGTGGGTGAGGGCGACGACGTTGCACTCGCCGAGGGGCACGTTGATCTGCCGGTCGATCTCGTTGCCATCGAACAGGGGCAGGCCGTCGGCGATCGCGCTGGTGCCGCCGGCATCACCCGCCAACGCGCTTTCTGGGTCGGCCACCACCACCAGTCCGCCGGCATCGACGAAGGCGAGCAAGTCGCGTCGTTGTTCGTCATCGAGGCGATCCTGCAGGAGCAACACCCGCTGATCATCACCTGGCTGCGGAGCGGAACGGACCACATCGACGGACGCGCCCTGGCGTTGCAGCAGCACCACCAGGCCACGCGTCCCACTGTCGGCACCGCTGCGCGGGTCGAACGGTTCGGGGTCGGGCTGTGCTCGCAGCAGCAACAGCATGCCGACGGCGGCGACCACGAGCACTAGCGCGGTGATGCCCACCCGAGCCCCCGAGCCACCCTCGCCGGTGAGGCGGCGCGGGCTCATCGGCGAGCCTCCCCAGCAGTGGCCAACACGTCGCGTTCCAGCGACTGGAACCGATCGTCGTCGACTCCGTCGACCGCACGGTGGCCGTACCACGCACCATCGAACAGGTCGGCGGCGGCGTTGAACGGCCCGCTCGCGGCCGGAGTCGCCCGTCGCAACTGAGCGCGCTCCTCACCGGTGGTGCGGCCGGGAATCTCGTCGATCAGACCGCGACGGGCGAGATCGCCCACCAGCGCTCGATAGCGGCAGCGCAGGGCGTCGCGGTAGCGGCCGGCGCGACGGTGCTGTTCGGCCTCGCGGCGCCAGTTGGTGGGTTCGCGGGAGCGATCGACGGCAACGGCATCGCGCTCCATGATGTCGTCGTCATCGTCGTCATCGTCGCTCACCGCCGCCCGCCGGCGAGCGCCACCGCCGTTCTCCGACAACACCCACCGTGCGAGCAGGTACAACAAACCGGCGACCGCGGCGAACAACAGGATCCAGAGCACGAGCGAGACAAAGCTGAGATCGATGCCGCTGCCACCGTTGTCACCGCTGGGCGCCGGCGGCGTCGGGGCCGAGCACACCGACGTGTCCTTGCTGACCAGCTTGCAGGCTTCCTCGCGCACTGCGTCCGGGTCTTGGTCGACAGGACCCAGTGGATCGCCGGGCGGCGCGCCGGAGAACCACGATGCAGCGCGCAGCACCACACCTGCGATCACGGCCTTGCCCCGAACGCCCGGTCGGCCGCGATGGTGATGTCGAGCCCCTCCGCATGGACTCTGATCTGGAGGTACATCTGAGCGGTCGCGATCGCAATGAACGGCACCACCACCAGCAGCGCCAACTGCGACGTGACCCCCTGCACCAACCACATGTACGGCCCGAAGGTGATGAGGCCGGTGGATTCGGCGAGCTGCGGCAGAAAGGCGATGAAGGAAAAGAGCAGGACAGCGAGCAGGGCACACGACCAGACGAATCCGAACGCAGCACCGAAACGTGCGCGAGCGAGCCGCCATGCGCGCGGGATGGCACCGAGGCCCAGCCCCTCGCCCATCATCACCGGCGTCACCAACAGCACACAGGTGCTCAACAACGATGCGCACACCGGCAGGATCCAGATCAGGAGCGCGAGGGTCGAACGATCGGCGTTGATCAACCACAGGTCGAAGAGCAGCGCCCACCAGTGGGTCAGCAACCACGTGACCACAAGCAGCGGCACCCGACGCACCACTGCCCGCACACATTCACCGATGCGTGGATCGCCGCCCATCTGGTAGCGAACGAGATACACCGCCGCATAGGCGCCGATCAGGTGAGCAGTGAACGACGCGAGAGCGATCGCGAGGAAGGTGAAACCGGACTCGACTCCGACGTAACCCCGGTCGCCCAGCAGGGCGTCGATCGTGTCGAACTGGTTGAACGCGACGACGGCCAGCAGCACGCTGACGCCGACCATCGGCACCATGAGAATCGCCGAGCCCAGCAACACGTCGCGAGCGCGGCGCTGCAAGACGTGCGCGGCCCCGTCGATCGAGCCGACGATCAGCCGCTCGGTACGGCGCAGTCGCGGCACTGGCCGAGCGGGACCGGCGCCGATCGATGCATGCTGGGCGACCGGTGCGGTGGCCGTTGCCGATTCGATGCCCGCCCATTCACTCACCGGGCCATTCTGACCGAATCTCGTCACCGTGCGGGGAGTTGCACGATTCCCGCTGGCGGCAGCAGCCACACATGCCGCAAGATGGAGCGATGCGGGGATACCACGACGCGAG
>JANONE010000455.1:0-5045 GCA_031420675.1 Ilumatobacteraceae bacterium
CGCTGTCGACCTCGACGTCCAGTTCGGCGACCTGGGTACAGCGCTGTCGCTGACCGCCGAGCGCACGCTGGCGCAGTTGACCCGCACCAGCCAGATCGATGCAACCACGGTCAAGCTGTTCCTCACTCTCTACAAGAACGATCTGTACGTCCTGGCCGGTGCCACCGATCCGGTGGACGCCGATTCGATCGGCCACGCGCACGTGTCGGTGGTACTGCCGCTGCTGGCCCAGAACTTCGAATACGTGATTGTGGACACGCCAGCGGGCCTCGACGAGCGCACGTTGGCCGCCATCGAGTGCGCCACCGATCTTCTGCTGGTGTCGAGCCTCGACGTGACCAGCATCCGAAGCCTGCGCAAGGAGCTCGACGCGCTCGACCACATCGGTGTCAAGGCGGAGCGGCAGCTGGTCCTCAACCGGGCCGACTCCAAGGTCGGGCTCAACCCGTCCGACGCCGAAGAGGCCATCGGCATGAAGATCTCCTGCTCGATCCCCTCGAGCCGGGAGATCCCGCTCTCGCTCAACCTGGGCACGCCCGTCGTGATCAGCGAGCCGAAGTCGGCGGTGGCCAAGCAGCTGCAACAGCTGGCGCAGCTTTATGCACCCTTGGAAGCGAAGGCACGCAAGGGCCGGCGGCGATGAGCCTCAGCGAGCGCATCAACCAGGCCCAACAGGCCGCCGCTGAGCGCGGCGAGGTCGCCAGCACGTGGCGGCAGGCGCCGAACCAGCCGCTGACCGTCGATGGGCTGGGCGACTTCAAGGCCAAGGTGCACGACTCGCTGTTCGAGCGCCTCGGCACCCGGCTGTTCGAGGCGACCAACGAGGAGCAGTTGCAGTCGCTGGTGGTGGCCGAGATCGGCGCCCTGATGGAGGCCACGGAATCGGCGCTGTCACCCCAGGAGCGCCAGCGTCTCGTGCAGGACATCGCCCGCGATGTGATGGGCCTCGGCCCCATCGAGCAGTTCCTCAACGACCCCACCGTGAACGAGATAATGGTCAACGGGAGCAACCACATCTACGTCGAGCGCGCCGGCGTCATCGAGCAGACCAAGGTGCGCTTCATCTCGGAAGAGCACTTGCGCCGGGTCATCGAGCGCATCGTCTCTTCCGTGGGCCGGCGCATCGACGAGGCCTCGCCGATGGTGGACGCCCGTCTGGCCGACGGCTCGCGTGTCAACGTCATCGTGCCGCCGCTGTCGCTGGACGGCTCGATCCTCACCATCCGCAAGTTCGCCAAGGATCCGTTCACGGTGCAGGACTTGATCGCCATGGGGACGCTCACCGAGCAGGTGGCGTCGGTGCTGGCCGCCACGGTGGAGGGCGGCATGAACGTCCTCGTCTCGGGTGGTACCGGAACCGGGAAGACCACACTGCTCAACGTCCTGTCCAGCTTCGTGCCCGAGAGCGACCGGATCGTCACCATCGAGGATGCCGTCGAGTTGCAGTTGCACCAGGAGCACGTGATCCGCCTGGAGGCTCGCCCGCCGAACATCGAAGGCAACGGCGAGATCACCATCCGCGATCTGGTCCGCAACGCACTGCGCATGCGTCCCGATCGCATCATCATCGGTGAGGTCCGTGGCGCAGAGGCGCTGGACATGCTCCAGGCGATGAACACCGGGCACGACGGCTCGCTGTCGACGGTGCACGCCAACGCGCCGCGCGACGCCCTGGCCCGGTTGGAGACGATGGTGCTCATGGCCGGGTTCGACCTGCCCACGAGGGCGATACGCGAGCAGATCGCGTCGGCACTGAACCTCATCATCCAGGTGGAGCGCTTCCGCGACGGCTCCCGACGCGTCAGCCATCTCACCGAAGTGGTCGGGATGGAGGGTGAGATCATCACGCTCCAGGACATCTACAGGTACGACTACAAGGCCATGGGCCTCGTCGCGACGGGGGTCCGCCCTGAGTACGTCGAGAAACTCGGCCAACGCGGTGTCACCCTCCCCGGTGGGCTCTTCGGCAGTGGCGACGTGTGGCAGCGATGAAGCGGGGACTGCAGTTCCTCGCCCCGCTCGTGCTGTGCGGGCTGGCCGCTGTGCTGTTCAGCGCCCGGGCCGACGCCCAGGTCCCGGCGGACAAGCTGGAGGTCATCCTCGCGATTGACGCGTCCGGGAGCATGCGGCCGGCCATCGTCGCTGCCAAGGCGGCTGCCAATGAGTTCGTTGCTTCGATGCCTGACGAGGTCCGCATCGGTGTCGAGACGTTCGGCGATGTCGTCACCGTATTGACACCGCCGACGACCGACCGCGCCCTGATCACCCAGCAGATCAACGCGATCGTGGCCGGCGGCAACACTGCGCTGTACGACGTGGTGGTCACCGCCAGCCAGCATTTCACGCCGGCGGTCGAGAACAAGGTGCTCGTCGTGCTGTCAGACGGTAAGGACGATGGCAGCACGGCCACACTGGACGAAGCCATCGCTGCGGTACAGGGTGTGCACGTCGAGGCCATCAGCCTGACCACGGCCGAGACGGACATCAACAGCCTCTTGGCCCTCGGCACGGTCACCTCGGCCGACGACGCGGCCGGCGTGTCGGCGGCATTCGCCCGCATCGCCAGCCTGCTCGCCGAAGTGGTGGGGCCATCTGCCGTCCCCAGCACGGTTGCGCCGGCCACCACCAGCGCAGCGCCCACCACTGCGGAAGCGACGGCCGTCACGGGCTCCACCCGTCCGCCGGCTCCGGCCGCGGTCGGCACGGCATCGGAGGCGCCCGCCTCGTCGTCGCGGTTGTGGCTGGGTGCTGCCGGCGTCTTCCTGGGCCTGTTCGTACTCGGGCTGCTGCTCTTCCCTCGGGAGCGGGTCTCCAAGGCTCGGCTGGGCATCGACAAGCCGCGCAGCGTGTCCGATATGGGCAAGCGCACCCTGTCGGCCGTCGAGGAGGCCCTCGAGCGGCACGGCAAACGCGCCGACCTGGCCACAGCCTTGGCGGTCGCCGACATCTCCATCAAGCCCGCCGAGTTCGTCGCCACGGTCGCGTTTGTCGCCATTATCGCCGGGCTCGTCGGCCTGTTGCTCGTCGGCCTGCTCGGCGGTCTGCTGGTGGCGATGGCGGTCTGTCTCGCGGTCAGGTTCTACGTCCGGCGGACAAAGGCCAAGCGCCAAGCGGCGTTCGCCGACCAGTTGCCCGACGTGCTCCAGTTGGTCACCACCGCACTGCGCAGCGGCTACGGAATCACCCAGGCGCTCGAGTCGGTCTCCGAGGAGGCCGAGGAGCCCGCGCGCAGCGAGTTCGCGCACGTGCTCGTCGAGGCCCGGTTGGGCCGTGATCTGTCCGATTCCATGCGCGCCCTCGCGCAGCGCATGGAGAGCAAGGACCTCGAGTGGGTGGTGTCGGCCATCGACATCAACAGGGAGACCGGCGGGAACTTGTCGGAGATCCTGCACACGGTGGGCGCCACCATCCGCGAGCGCCGGCGCATGGCTCGCCACGTGCTAACGCTCACTGCCGAGGGCCGCATGTCGGCTCGCATCCTCACCGCCTTCCCGCTGTTGATGATGCTGTGGCAGTGGCGGGCCAACCCCGACAACTTCGCCCTGCTGCTGCACGGCGCCGGTCTTGTCGCACTCGTCGTCGCCGGGATCCTGATGGTCATCGGAGCAGCTTGGGTGCGCAAAGTCGTCAACTCGGTCGTGTTGTGATCGGAGTAGTGAAACCATGAACCTGACACCCATCCTCGGCGCGCTGGCGCTGGTCGGCGCGCTCGGCGTGTTCTGGTGGGGCCTCACGGCACGGCCCTCGGCGGCCCGCGCCAACCTCTTCGCCGGGCTGCCGCAGCCCGCCCCGCCACCGGGCCCGTTGCTCTCCATCCTGCGCCAGCTGGGTGAGCTCACTCGCCGCTTGCTGCCCAACGCGCTCGTGGACGGCCTGGAGGTGAGGCTGGTACAGGCCGGGCACCCTCACGGGCTCGACCTGGCGCGCATCCTCGGTATCAAGATCTCGCTGGCCGTGCTGGCGGCGCTCGTGCTGCTCCTCGACGGGCGGGTGCTGCTGGCGGTGATCGCCGCCGGACTGTTGTTCTTCCTGCCCGACTACTGGGTGCTCAGCATGAGGGACAAGCGGCAAAACGCGATCCAAGCCGATGCCGCCGACACCATCGACCAGTTGACCATCTGTGTCGAGGCCGGCCTCGGATTCGACGCCGCGCTGGCTCGCGTGGCGGCGACGACAGAGGGAGCGCTGACCGACGAGCTACGCCACACGATCAGCGATATCCAAGCCGGCGTGCCGCGCGCCCAGGCGCTGCGCGCCCTGTCCGACCGGGCACAGATCATCGAGATCCGCCAGTTGGTCACCGCCCTCCTGCAGGCCCAGAAGCACGGCGTGCCCATGGCCGAAACCCTGCGGATCCAGTCGGCCGAGATGCGGCTCAAGCGCAGGCAGCGCACGGAGGAGAAAGCCGCCAAGCTGACCGTCAAGATGCTCTTCCCGATCATCGTGTGCTTCCTGCCGGTCTTCATCATCATCTCGGTGGTCCCGGCACTGATCAGCGTGTTCCGCGCCCTCTAGTGCCCTAATGAAACGCCCACGAACCGCCGCGGCATTGCGCGCGAACGTTCGTGGAAAGAGCTCGGCGCTCCCGCGACCGACGCGGGGTCGTGGAGTCCCCTCGCCGGAGCGGGAGCGCCGGTGCGACAGTGGGCGGGGGACTCATTGGCCCATCAGTTCGCCGATGCGTTGACTGACCGGCCATGCGCCGCGACCTTTGTTGGACAGGACGGTGTAGGTGAATCGCCCCCCGGGATCGCGCACGGAGACGAACCCCACGCCTGCGTCGAAACCATGGAGCGAAACGACGTCAGTCGACTCGTGGAGCCAGAACCCCAGTCCGTAGCGCAGCGACTCCGATGGAACATCGCTTCGCGGACGCACCATCTCGGCGAGCGTCTCGAGAGACACGATCCGCCCGGCCAGGAACGCGTCCCACAGCGCGTGGAAGTCGGCGGCGGTGGTGTATATGCCACCGTCGCCATTGCCGCGCACCGGCAGGTGCAAGACGTTCGTGCGTAGTCCCTCGTCCTCGAGGTAGCCGATCGCGG